>NZ_JAGXJZ010000180.1:0-574 GCF_019091095.1 Achromobacter sp. GbtcB20
GGTAAGTCACGGCGAAGCTGCGGTCGAAGATCTGCAGGCTGGCGGCGCGGATGTCGCCCGGCCGGGCCAGCTGCAGCGCCGGTCCGAACGGCAGCTGGCGCAGGGCGCGTTCGATCCGGTCCGCCTGTTTCTCGCCGCCGCGCTGTTCGCCGTCGATATAGATGGCGGCGTCGGTGACCGCGGTGTCGCCGGTGATGGCGCGGTAATCGGGCAGCCGGATCACGACCGAGCCGGACTGGTTGGCGTAGTCGCGCCAGACTCCGGCGACGAAGAAGGGCGCCGGCTTGCCGCCCAGCGGCAGGGTGATGCTGCCGCCGACGCGCGCGCCGTACAGGTCGAGCATCGCCTCCGAGACCCAGGCCGGGCGCGCCCCAGGCGGCGCCGGGCGCGATTCGCCGACCAGGAACAGCAAACGGCCCGGGTCGGCGGCATCGATGTCGCGCGCGATGAGGACCACGTCGGGGCGGTCGGCGGCCAGCGAGACCGGCCGGGTACGCAGGAACTGCACCTGGCCGACGCCCGGGGTCGCGGCGATCGCCCGCTGTTCCTGCGGGCCGAGCGAGCCGGTGGTTCC
>NZ_JAGXJZ010000181.1:0-570 GCF_019091095.1 Achromobacter sp. GbtcB20
CTACGGTCTGGCGACTTCACGATCGGATTTGCACACGCGGCGGATGTTGGCGAAGGCATCGTGGCTGACCCGATCTGGCGAGACCCGATTGTGATCGCCATGCCAGCGCGGCACTCGCTTCTTGCGCACAAGCAAGTTCCGCTGAACGAACTTCAGAGTCACCCACTGGTTCTGTGCGACAGACTGGCCTGCGAAGGCTACTGCCGAGAACTAAATCGGCTGCTACAGGTTCTGGAACACAGACTCAACGTTGTCGAAGAAGTGTCGTCGCTGGACATGATGCTAACGCTCGTCGGCGCAGGCTATGGGATTGGTTTCATGTCGGCGACCAAGATTCCCATCAGCCAGAGGCCGGACGTGGTGATTCGCCCTCTGGCGCAGGACACGGCGGTAATCACTACCTATCTGCTTCGGCCAGAAAGCAGCAACTCATCGGTTTCGCTGGATCGCTTCATCGAACGTCTGCGAGGACCTCCGGGTGACTAAAGCGTCAATGCCTATCTGAATCGTGCGCCGCGGCACGAAGATTGCGTTCGGCTGCGCTGACGAGTTCCGCAGCACTGAGCTTGA
>NZ_JAGXJZ010000182.1:0-565 GCF_019091095.1 Achromobacter sp. GbtcB20
AGCGCTTGCGAGGCAAACGCTTCGTTCAGCTCGATGACGTCCATCTGGTCGATCGACATGCCCAACTGCTTGAGCAGCTTCTTCGACGCCGGCGCCGGGCCGATGCCCATCACGCGCGGCGGCACGCCGGCGGTGGCCATGCCGACGATGCGCGCCTTCGGGGTCAGGCCGTACTTCGCAGCCGCCTCGCCGCTGGCGATCAGCAGCGCGCAGGCGCCGTCGTTCACGCCCGAGGCGTTGCCGGCGGTGACGCTGCCGCCCGGATGGACCACGCCCTTCAGCTTGGCCAGCGCCTCGATGCTGGTCTCGCGCGGATGCTCGTCGCGCTCGAAGCGGATATGGTCGCCTTTCTTTTGCGGGATCAGCACCGGCACGATCTCGTCGGCGAACAGTCCCTCGGCCTGGGCCCGCGCCGTCTTCCGCTGGCTGGCCAGCGCGAAGCGGTCCTGGTCCTCGCGCGAGACCTGGTAGTCGACCGCGACGTTCTCGGCCGTCTCCGGCATGGAATCGGTGCCGTACAGGTGCTTCATCTGCTTGTTCGGGAAGCGCCAGCCGATGGTGGTGT
>NZ_JAGXJZ010000183.1:0-565 GCF_019091095.1 Achromobacter sp. GbtcB20
GGCCGAAGCGGCACAGCGCCAGCAGCAGCGGCGCCAGGGTGCCGATCGCGGCGTAGGTCGGCAGCATGCCGATCACGATGGTCGAGATGCCCATGGTGAGCAGGGCCGCGACCAGGGTCGCTTTTCTACCGATGCGGTCGCCGAAGTGGCCGAACACGGCCGAACCGATCGGCCGCGCGAAAAACGCGATCGCGAAGGTCGCGAAGGATTGCAGCATCGCCGCGGAGGCGTCCCCGGCCGGGAAGAACAGCTTCGGGAACACCAGCACCGCGGCGGTGGCGTAGATGTAGAAGTCGAACAATTCGATCGTGGTGCCGATCAGGCTTGCGAACAGGACCGTGCGCGCGCGGTTCTTCGGCGCGCTCATGGATTGGCCGCCTTGGCCAATGCGTCCTTGACTTCGGCGGCATCGGCCGGGCGGGTCACGCGCGCCACCTCGACGCCGTCCTTCAGCACCACCACCGTCGGCCACAGCTTGATCCGGAACGAGCGCCCGAGCGGGCGGCCGGGGCCATCCTCGACCTTGACGTGGCGCGCCTGCGGGTAGTCGCGCAGCCCGGCCACG
>NZ_JAGXJZ010000184.1:0-562 GCF_019091095.1 Achromobacter sp. GbtcB20
CACGCCCGGGCTGCGCTGGCCGGCGGACCTGGAGCTGGCCAGGGACTGGTACTTGCCGCACCTGGAGCGGCTGCACGACGACGCCCCAGTGCGCGCAGCCGACCTCGAACAGCTGACCCAGCTTGCCGGCGGTTATGGCAGCCGCGAGAGTTTCCTGGCCGAGATCACGCTCGATCCGCCGGAAGCGACCAGCGACCGCGCCGGCCCGCCGCTGCTGGACGAGGATTACGTGGTCCTGTCGACCATCCACTCGGCCAAGGGGCAGGAATGGAAGTCGGTCCACGTGCTGAACGTGGTCGACGGCTGCATCCCTTCCGACATGAGCACCGGCAGCGCCGAGGACATCGAGGAAGAGCGGCGCCTGTTGTACGTGGCGATGACACGCGCGAAAGAGCACCTGCACCTGGTGGTGCCGAACCGCTTCTTCGTCAAGCAGCAGGCGCAGATGGGCGACCGCCACGTCTACGCGACGCGCACCCGCTTCCTCACGCCGGCAATGCTGAAACATTTCGAGGAATGCGTGTGGATCACGGCCGAGAAGTTGCAGTCGAGGAAGCCAATG
>NZ_JAGXJZ010000185.1:0-560 GCF_019091095.1 Achromobacter sp. GbtcB20
TCGAACACCTGGCGCACCTCGATCTCGGCGTCCATGCCTTCGCCGCGCGGGTTCGGGAAGCGGCGCGCCCATTCCAGGGCTTCCTCGCGCGAGCGCACCCCGATCATGGTGTAGCCGCCGATCATTTCCTTGGACTCGGTGAAGGGCCCGTCGACGACGCCGCGCTCCTTGCCGCTGTAGCGGATGCGCCAGCCGCGGCTGCTCGGGTGCAGGCCGTTGGCATCGAGCAGCACCCCGGCGCGCGCGAGTTCCTGGTGGTAGTCGCCCATCGCGTTGAGCAATTCCTCGCTCGGCATGACGCCGGCTTCGGACTCGGGACTGGCCTTGACGATGATCATGAAGCGCATGTTCGTTCTCCTGAAAGAAGCCGGCCCGGAGCGGACGCTCCGTGCAAACCGGTTTGCATTACCACGACGAACGGGCGGGCCGGGAATCGACACGCCATGCAAAAAATATTGTCAGCTCTCGAAACAGGGCGCGAGCGCGCGCACCTCGATGGTCGCCCACTCGGCCGCCGGACAGCGGGCCGCCAGCGCCAGCGCCTCCTCGCGGGTGGCGAC
>NZ_JAGXJZ010000186.1:0-559 GCF_019091095.1 Achromobacter sp. GbtcB20
GTGGCGAGATCGAGGAACTGGCGCCGGAAATCTCGATCGATGATTTCGCGAAGATCGACCTGCGCGTGGCCAGGATCGTCAACTGCGAACACGTCGAAGGCGCCGGCAAGCTGCTGCGCCTGACGCTGGACGTGGGCGAAGGCCGCCACCGCAACGTGTTCTCGGGCATCAAGTCGGCGTTCAAGCCGGAAGACCTGGTCGGCAAGCTGACCGTGATGGTGGCCAACCTGGCGCCGCGCAAGATGAAGTTCGGCGTCTCGGAAGGCATGGTGCTGTGCGCATCGAGTGCCGACGAGAAAGCCAACCCCGGCCTGTACCTGCTCGATCCGATGCCGGGCGCGACCCCCGGCATGCGTATTCGTTAAGCTGGCCCGCCCGACAAGAACCGGTCCGCCGGCCCGCGCAGCGCGGGCCGCGCAGGGCCGCGAAATCCTTTCGCGCCTCTGAGGAAAGACATTCCGGGGGCGCATGGCGGCGTTATAATGCCGTGTTTTTCCAGAAACTTGCGCTCCAGACGCCCCCTTCAAACTCTTTTGATAGGCAGATAATAAAATGACCG
>NZ_JAGXJZ010000187.1:0-557 GCF_019091095.1 Achromobacter sp. GbtcB20
GCTGGCGCTCGTGGTGCTGCTGCTGTTTGCCGTCGTCGGCCTGGGTGGCTGGGCCATGGCGCCGCAGATTGCCGAGCAGTCGAGCAAGCTGGCCGAGACGGTGCCGCAATCGATCGAGAAACTGCAGGAGTTCGTCAAGCAACATCCCGTGCTGCAACGCGTGGCGGCCGAACTGCCGCCGCCGGAGCAGGCGCTCAAGCAGATGTCCTCGCTGGTGCCGAACGCCGGCCTGTTCTTCGGCGGCGTCATCGGCGCGCTGGGCAACGTGGTGATCATCCTCTTCGTCGGCATTTATTTCGCCGCCTCGCCGCACCTGTACACGAACGGTTTCATCAAGCTGGTGCCGCAGGCGAAGCGTCCGCGTGCGCGCCAGGTGATGAAGAAAATGGGCGACACGCTGGGCAGCTGGCTGCTCGGCAAATCGATTTCGATGCTGATCGTCGGTGTCGCCACCTCGGTCGGCCTGGGTTTGCTGGGCGTGCCGCTCGGCCTGCTGCTCGGGATCATCGCCGGGCTGCTGGATTTCGTTCCCTATCTCGGCCCGATCCTGGCCGGCA
>NZ_JAGXJZ010000188.1:0-553 GCF_019091095.1 Achromobacter sp. GbtcB20
TGATGTTGGTTTCGGAAGACATGGGAGAATCATTTACAGTTGTAAGCGAATTCGATGATTACATCCGTAATCGACTCCGTCAAGAGCTCGCCGAAGCCGCGATGCCGAAGCGCGCCTGATTTTCGCCGCTATGTCGTCCATTGCACGGTCAGCGCCGCCGATGTCTTTCACACTCGGCGCGAGCGGTGGACGCCGCAATGCCGATGAGAAAACGTTAAAATTGCCTGATCGCAAGCACAGCAAAGTTGAAGGGAAACAGATGCCGACAGCGCGCATGACCGTGGAGCAGGGGATCCAGACAGCCGGCGTCGGCAAATTCCAGTACCGCCTGTTCGTGATCTTCGGCCTGGTCTGGATGGCCGACGCCATGCAGGTATTGTCGATCGGCTTCACCGCGCCCTCGATCGCGAAGACCTTCGGCATCGCGATGCCGCAGGCGCTCGAGACCGGCACCGTGTTCTTCGTCGGCATGCTGCTCGGCGCCTTCGGCTTCGGGCGCCTGGCCGACCGCATCGGGCGCAGGCCGGTGCTGATGGCGGCGGTGCTGGTCGAC
>NZ_JAGXJZ010000189.1:0-553 GCF_019091095.1 Achromobacter sp. GbtcB20
TGGGCGACCATCTGGACGATCTGCGATAGAACGGTGTCCGAGCCGATCCGCTCCGAACGCATGACCAGCGCGCCGCTGGTGTTGAGTGTGGCCCCGATGACCTTGTCGCCCACGCGCTTGCTGTCGGGCAGCGGTTCGCCGGTCAGCATGGATTCGTCAATCGAGCTGCGGCCCTCGTGCACGATGCCATCCACCGGCACCTTCTCGCCGGGTCGGATGCGCAGCAGGTCGCCGACGTGCACATGGCTGAGTGGCACGTCTTCCTCGCTGCCGTCCGCATTGATGCGCCGCGCCGTCTTGGGTGCCAGCCCCAGCAGCGACTTGATGGCTGCCGAAGTCTGGGAGCGGGCCTTGAGTTCCAGCACCTGGCCGAGCAGTGTCAGCGAGATGATGACGGCGGCGGCCTCGAAATACACGCCGACCCGTCCCATGGACATGAAGGAAGCTGGAAACACTTCCGGCGCAACGGTTGCCACAACGCTGTAGATGAATGCCGCACCCGTTCCCAGGCCGATCAGTGTCCACATGTTCGGGCTGCGGTTGACCACGGACA
>NZ_JAGXJZ010000019.1:0-121164 GCF_019091095.1 Achromobacter sp. GbtcB20
CAGCTGTTCTGGCTGCGTGAACTCAGCCGGCGCACCGGCAGGTTGGCGTGCCTTTGTCCATAATTTGCACCAGAGCCGACTTCGCTATGTTGTTGGCAGGATTGATGGGCGCGACTGCCTGCGTGGCTGGCAGTGCTGAGCTCACGCTGGGGCATGACCACGGCAAGCGGTGGTCTATTGGCGGTCGTGGTGGGTGGCACTACCTTGACAATGCATTGCCCTACATGAAGGACGTCAGTCGCACCGTGTGCAGTGCACCAACGCGACCCGTCCCACAGAGAGCGGCACTGCCACTGAACTCAGATCAGCTTCTGCAAGTTCTTGAGCAATTCCGCAATGTTCCCTTCGTGACGCTTGTAATAGGTCCAAGGTCCGATGCGCTGGGACGTGACCAGCTTGGCCCGCTGCAAGACCGTCAAGTACTGTGAAATTGTTGACTGTGACAGTCCCGCACTCTCCTGGATGATGCTCACGCAGACCCCGACCTTTTCGGGATCGACCTCTTGCTCTGGATAGTGTTTGCGTGGGTCTTTGAGCTTGGCCAAGATCGCGAACCGGGCGGGGTTGTCCAAAGCCTTCAGTGCCTCGTGGATATCAATGCTCATGGCAACCTCAAAACTACTTTTCTCGATATTATAATATCTCAATTACTAATAGCAGCGCACGGATGTAGTGAGAGCCACTACCGCAAAGTTCAGAGTGATGTCAGGCATCAGCAATGCCATCCACCTGTTCGCTGCTCGCTAGTCTCTGTAACCGTTTAGTGCATCACAGAACGTGCGTCAGTCTACCCATAACGAGTTGATCTCTTGCGGCCTCATGGCGCGTGCGCACCAAACCGGGGCGCGATGTAAGAGCCGAGTTCATCCATGACTTCTGCTGCCGGACGGCGACCATACTTGAGATTGAGAATTACATGATCGACGCCAATCGACTCAAGCGACTCCAATAGCGCCAGCAGATGATTTCGCCCCAGCCGGTAGCCCAGATGGATTGGCTCTGGCGGTGCGTCCGGACGCACATCCAGGTCGATGTAAAGCGACTGGAGGAAAGGTTTGTAGGTGTCCCCAGAGTGGGCTTTGACCACCTCTCGCCAGTTTGCCACCATCGTCTTCTGCAACTGCGGTGCCCGTGGATAGGTGATCCACCCGGAACTCTCCCGCGCGATCCACTCCATGGACTGGCGACTGTTGCCCGTCACGAAAAATGGAATCTCGTTCGTAGTCGGCTTCGGAATCAGGTCCGCGCTCTCCAATCGACCGCGACTCCATTGCAGCGGCTCGAAGCTGGTGCGCTGAGCCTTGCGGATTACTTCCAGATGTTCCCGGAAAATATCGCCCCGCTGATCCGGGTCAACATCAAATGCAGGGAACTCCACAGGTCTGTCGCCCGAGGCGACACCCATCAGGAAGCGGCCGCCGCTCAACTGGTCCACGCTCGCAGCCGCCTTGGCCGTGTGCAGCGGGCTGCGCAGCGGGATCGCTATCGACGCAGTCCCCAGTGCAATCGTCGACGTATGTGCTGCGATGAAGCCCAGATAGACCCAGGGATCAAAAACCTGGCCCACATCGCCGAAGCTGGGGTCGCGCAACGGTACGTCCCGGAACCAGAGCGCGGAGAAGCCCAGCGCTTCCGCACGACGGGCCAACTCGACCTGGTTGGACATCGTCGGCGTATCGCCCTGGAAGGCCTCGATGGGGAAAAACAGCCCCAGGCTCAGGTGGCCGGCCTTGAAGGTTCGACCGAACCCTTGGTGCTGCTGATAAGGGGTTGTACTTGGCTGATACATTGTCAGGCTCCTCTGGGTCTCAAGGTTTCCATCGCACGCGCGCAGCGCCACTGGCGCGTCCGAAGCTGCGAACGCGGCCAGTACTGCCTTATGGCCGGTAAGAGGGGTAGTCGGTGTATCCCTTGTCAGTGCCGCCATACATCGTCGCTGGATCTACTGCGTTGAGCGGCCAGCCATGGGCGATGCGCTCAGGCAGATCCGGGTTGGCGATGAAGGGACGGCCGAACGCGATCAGATCGCCCCAGCCCGCCTTGACCACGCGCACACCGCGCTCCACGTTGTATTTACCGGCATAAAGGATCTTGCCGCTGAAGTTGCTGCGCACATCATTTCGAAAGGTCTCGGGCAGCTCTGGCGCGTTGTCCCAATCGGCCTCGGCAAGCGAGACATAGGCAATCCCGACCTGTTCGAGAACCTTGATGGCCTCGATATAGGTTTCATGGGGATCTTCCTCCACCAGCCCCAGATAGACGCGGTCTTCTTCGGTGCTGGCGAACAGCGGGGCAAATCGCACCCCGAGCCGTTCCTTGCCGACCACATCAGCAACCGCCTGTACCACCTCGTGCAGGAAGCGCAGACGATTTTGCAGGGGGCCACCGTATTCATCGGTGCGCCGATTGGTGTGCGAGGAAATGAACTGGTTGACGAGGTAGCCGTTGGCGCAGTGGAGTTCGACACCATCGAAGCCCGCATCGAGTGCATTGCGGGCCGCCTGGGCGTAGAGCTGTACCAACTCTTTCACTTCGGCAGTTGTCAGCGCACGCGGCACCGACGGCTCCGTAAGTGCGCCCTGGCCCGGGCCGGTTTCGACGAACACCTTGACGTTGTCGGCAGCGATTGCCGATGGTGCGACGGGTGCCGCACCGCCGGGTTGCAGCGAGTTATGCGAAACCCGCCCCACATGCCAGAGCTGCGCAAAGATGATGCTGCCTTCGGCATGCACCGCTGCCGTGATCTTGCGCCAGCCTTCAACCTGTTCCGGGCTGTGCATACCGGGCGTCCAGGCATACCCCTGGCCACGCGGCTCGATCTGCGTGCCTTCGGTGACCATGAAGCCCGCCCCGGCCCGCTGACGGTAGTAGTCGGCCATCAGGTCGTTCGGAATGTTGCCCGGCTGGGAACTGCGCGAGCGGGTCAACGGCGGGAGCACGATCCGGTTTTTCAGGGTGTAAGGCCCCAGCTGCGTGCTTTCAAACAGTATTTCTCTATTCATTTCAATACTCCTAAATATTTAGAAATCTCGATGTTGCTGGGCAAAATTTTGGCGATGAATCGAACTCAAAACACGCCGAACGGTTGACATGGCTATCATAGCCGCATATCGGGATATGTCAATATCTAAATTGATAGATGTCATGTGTCGTGCAGCGTGCACAACTGCGCTCGCAGTCTTGCCCCGCTAATCCGATTTCCCATCCGATAAGGAGCTACATATGTTCAACGCCATCCTCATTGGGGCGATTCAGTTCTCTGAAGCTCTTCGGGATGTACCCGTCTGCAGTTGCTCTCATGCCGTGCTCCGATTGGGCTGTTGGCTCGTCGAATCCGTGTCTTCGAGGACGCCTTCTGAATCGTCCTCGTGGGTGTTCGCGACCAACTCTACCTGATCATGTCTCTGGTTCGATGCCCGCTCGCGCGCTAGCTCATCGGTGAGCTTCCGAATCGTTCGCTTGTGATCTTGGAGGATGGCGATGTGGTCTCGTTTGGGCATCATTTCCGAAATCTGCTGAGGCGGCGCGTCGGCCGAGAGACCGGCCCGCTCAATCGTCCTACGCAGACGCGATACCTCCGACTCCAAACTCGCAATCCTCGCCCGGAGAGAAGCTTCTTGCTGCAGTAGTGCTGCGGCGCTCATTTAAGTGCGTCCACGCCGTCCGCCGAGGACGTTGAATTCGCAGACTCCGGTGAAACGGAGTCCGTCGCGGGAAGAAGAGCGCCAGCTACCTGCGTGCTCGTGTCTATGAACAAGTTGGGCTCCTTCGCCGAATGGGCCTCATATCAACCAATGACCGGGCCGGTAGTAAAGATGAATTGGCACTAGAATTCATTACAAATATTAGCCTAACCGGCGGTTGTTCGTTTCCAACGGTACTACTCAACCCATGCCTACCAGTTTCGAAAGAATTGACGCCACCGCTGCACTGTCACGCGAGCTTTGGGCTCTTTGCGATACATTGCCGCAACGCGCGGCGATCGATACTCGAGAGGCGGCGGAATGGATTGATTACATGGCCAATGTGCGCCCCAAAGAAGCCGTGTGGCACATGCGACGCGCATCCGGTATCGGTGGGAGCGAGATTGGCGGCCTAGTTCGGAACCGCTGGAACATCCGCGCGGACTTCGAGTTCTCGGCGCATGAATGGGCGCTCGGCAAGCTGCTCAAAAAGCTCCCCGACGAGGGCAACGAGAGCACCTATCGCGGCACCGTCATGGAGCCAGTCATACGGCAGATGTTCTACGCGCAGTGCAACGCAGAACGACTTCCGTTCGAGTTCGACCGCTTGAAGAACGCAGTGGGCAGTATGAAATGGATGCGCTACTCCCCGGACGAGCTTTGTCGATTCCGCCATCCTTTCCCCCTGGTTGTCGATGGCCATCGACACCAACTGTTCGGAAGATACGTGGCCGACTATAAGGCGCCGACCTCCGTCGACGCTTCCGACGACATCTCGTTCCAATACGCCGCGCAGATGAACCAGGGGGCGATCCTTTGTGAAGAACAGGGCATCGAAGTCGACGGCCTGCTCTTGGTGCAGTTCGACTGCCAGAACTGCAAATTGCATCTGAATGCATTGCCTGTGGATCGCGAACTTTGTGAGGCGATTCGTGAAACAGGGGAGCATTACTGGGGCGAGGTATTGCAAGGCCGCATTCCGCGCTATGTGGTCAAAGAGCAGCGAACGCTCACCGACGATCTGCGGGCCGCGGCACTTCCGCTCGTTCAGCGACTGGCCATGTTGAGCGGAGTGGCTAAGAAGGTCAACGACGAAGCGGAGGCGGTCAAACAATCGTTGAACGGCTTGCTTGATCTGAACAACAAGCGCATGGGTGCTGAAAAGCTGAGCTTTCCGGAGGTAATGAGTTGTTCAGCCACTCCCGTGATTGACGAAGATCGCCTGGCGGAATGCCTACCGGCCGAGGTCATCGAGGCCTGCCGCCACGGGGGAAACGCCAAGGCTAAGAACGAGTTCGATCCCGATGCGGTGGCACGTGCACTTGAGGCAGCCGGCGTAGACATCAACACGGTGCTCCGGCGCAAGCTCGACCCCGCCAAGGTCCATCAGGCTTTGGCCGATCGCGACATTGATCCCAGCCTCGTCATCACTGAACGCCCCGTCTGGCGCAGCGCCACAGGCGTTGCAGACCGCGTCGGAGCCTGGGTGGGGAACATGGACTGGTTTCGCAATGAGAGTGCGGCCACTTTCAATGAAGCATCAACAGAGCCTTCAGAGGGCTCGGAACCTTCAGTGCCAATTTATCGCTCGACCGAGCGCGACGTCGCGTAACCAGCAACAGAAACTTCAGGAGAGAACAAATGGCAATTATCACCAGCACCGCCAGTAACCGGCCCACGGACTACGTTCAGCTGACCTTCGGTACGAACGGGAAGGCCCCGCTGGGTATGTCTCTTCCGAATCGCGACTACAGCGAGTTCTCGGAAGTACCTGGTATTGGCGGCCGCATCCGGCATGTGAGCGTCCGCACAAAATCCATCCCGAACGGCGAGATCGAGACTTGCACGCTGTTTTTCGAGGATGAAGGCGAAGAACGCGGCACGGCCCTGCAGTTCGTGACGGGCGGCCCTGACGGCTATAGCTACGCAGCCGGACATCTCGTAGCGAAACTTCTCGCCTGCCGCCCGGATGACCAAATCCGCATCATGGCGTACGTTTTCAAAGAGGGCTCCACCGGCACGGACCGGGCCTCTGGCCAGAAGTACGTTCGTCAGAAGGCGGAGCTCGCTGTTCCAGTGTTCGCGAATGACTACAAGATTCAACAGCCGAACTGGGGCGTGGACAGTCAAGGAAACCCGATGGAGAAGGGGCCGGAAACTCCGTTCATCATCAATTCAACCACCGGAAAACCGACAAATCACCGCGATTTCTCAGCTGCGCGGGAGTGGATGTCCATGGCGCTGCGTGCGATGCAGTACTCATTCAACCGTCGAAGCCAAGCAGAGTCGCATCACGATGCCAACACGGCCCCGATCTCGGCCGATGATCTTCCTGACTACGTTGATGCCCCAGACCATGCGACGGAACCTGATCAACGAACCGTATCGCGCGGGCGTTCGAATTACGAGGGCCAGCGAGGCTAGCCATTGGCCGGAGGTGATACCACGCGGTTTGGGGGCGGGCAGGTAGTCCCGCCCCGAATTTTTTGGTTAAGGCAGCAGTTGCGGAAGATGAGAGGGAGCGAGCGGGAATGCAATGGATTGACCTAAGGGACCCAGCAGGAGCACGGTTGCGACTTCTAGTGGATCATCAGGGGCGTCGTCACCTGGTTCTGGAAGGGGTCTCGCCGCAAAGTCGGGCTTTTCGCAGGGGTATCGATGAGTTGGGATTCACTTCCAGTCGTAGCGGCGCGTTGTTGATGATGCCGTTTCCGTCCGGCTCGACAACGTCGGCGGCTGTCTTTCAACGGATTTGGCCCAACGCGATCGGTCGCGACATGCCGGTTTCTGCGGTAGTGATCCAGCTGCGGCGCCCAACCGAGCAAGCTGCGGCGCCGGCGGTGGCCGCGGCGGAAGAGGAGCGCCTTCGGGAAATTCGGCAGACGCTCCAGGAGTCGGACTACCTCGGGCGTAACAGCGGCGGCCTGCGAGTTTTCGAAAGCCGATCGGGTCGCTTTCTCGCAACTGAGAACGAAAGCCTTCTGTACGAAAGTGAGTCAGGCCGTGGCAATTCGCCGATGTTCCTGCGGGCCACCGACGAGGAAGCGCTCATTGACTGCGCCTACGGGTTTATCCGCAGCATCGAATTGGGTGAAGTTCAGCGCGAGGGCGATCTAGATCGCTTCATCGGCGCCGTGCTACCTCGGAACGGGCAGGGGGCCGCTCCTTCTGCCGCCATTGTCCGCCGAGCGCTGGAGGAAGCGAAGTTCCGATACCTGCAGGAGCGCTACGCGACACCCGTCGAGGCGTGGGGCGACGCCATTCGACTGACTGAGTTCATGGCCACTCAGCCTCGAGAGGGGGATGAGTCTTGGCTGCCATTGCCGCTGTCTCTAGCAATTAACCAAGCTCTCGGTCTGCACCAAGATGTCTCCGTCACTTCGCAGGAAGGCGACCGAAGTGAGCGCCGCATCCTCATCACCGGCGACTTCATCGGTGCCGGCGCCCTCATGCTCCCTTCTGACGTTTCTGTGATTGCTCCTGCCGGAGTGATCGAACGGGCTCTGCCGGCAACGCTGCATGACTTGCGGCTGGATGATGAGGATGACCAGCAGCTCGACTTCATGGTCTTGCAAGCAGCTTGGGGTCCAAGCAGTAATGATCGGAACGTCGATCAGGAACTGCGTGAAATGCTCGACGACCTTGCCCGAGTTCGACCTGGCGGGGGAGCCGCGCTCGTTATCCCGCACGCTGATGGAGCTCGTCTCGGTACATTGACGCCTGAGCAGCGCGAGGTCCTGGAAGGGTTGCGCAGCAAGGCGCATGTGGAGGCCATACTGGATGTGCCTCCGGCATTGACTCGTTCATCCGGTGTCGAGTGTGGAGCGCGCTTAATTGTTGCTGCGCCGCTCGTGCCAGGCCAGCTGGCCGGTCCATTACCGGCGGCGAAGGCGTGTTACAGCTGGGACGAGCTGAAGACCGTTGTGGACGAGCTGCTTGTTTCTCGCGGGCAACGCCCGTCGTCGGACGATGTGGTTCGGATCAGCGATCGCACACTCGAGAATGAGCTGCAGCGTCCGTATGTCGCATTCTCGCGCGTAGGGGAGGCACGCACGATGGTTCCAAAGAACTTGCAGGCGTCCCTGAACTACGCATTAGCGCGGGTGGAGGAAGAGCAGGGCTCGGTCGACGAGTATGTGGCCTATGAACTCGGCATGGGAATGGAGACCCTCGCAGACCGCTTTTCCGCAGAGCAGGTCGACGGGGTCGGCATGATTATCAGCCGGCTGCAGAAGGGCCGGGGAATCATCGTCGGAGACGACACTGGAATTGGGAAAGGCCGGCAAATCGCAGCCTCCGCAGTGTGGGCGAACAAGCAGCAGCGGCCCGTCATCTTCGTGACTGATCGGGCGAATCTCTTCTCCGACTTGGCGCGCGATCTGATCGACATCGACGAGTGGGCTCGCTTTCGCGCGATGCCCCTCAATTCGGATGGCCATGTTCTGGACATCATGGCCGACAACGAAGTGCTTGTGAGCGCTACGCCGGCCGACAGAATGAGCGAGGTCTTGGAACAAGATCTTTCCTTCGCGGATCTGGACGTGAATCTCGTCATGCTCACGTATTCGCAGATCAGTAGAGAGGATAGTGCAAAGGCGGCATGGCTGCTCAAGCAATGCCCAAATGCACTGGTCATTTTGGATGAGGCCCATATCGCGGCTGGCAGCGACAGCAACACGGCGGATTACGTCCGCATGCTGAGTGAACGAAGCTGGGGCGTGGTCTACGCTTCCGCCACGTGGGCGAAGACTGTGCGGAACCTCCATATTTACGTGCGGGCATTCCCTGAGTCGATCAACATTGGTCAGGTGACGGCCGCAATGAAGCGTGGAGGCGAGGAGTTCGCTGAAGTGTTCTCTTCAATGCTCGCGCGTGACGGCGCGTTCTACCGCCGTGAGCATGATCTTTCCAAGCTCGAGGCGAACGTCCTGGTCGATGATCCGCACTATGACCGCAATCGGGCGCTACTGACTCAAGTGTCAGAAGCACTGGGGATGATGTCGCTGCTGAGCGGTGAAGTCGATCAGCTATTGCACCGTGCTAACAGCGCGACCCGCGGCGCCTTGCGAGCCGCCCAAGAGGGACGAAATGCTTGGGTCGAACAAGCCAAGATGAACATGGAGCAGCTGGACCGGAGGATCGCTGAGCTGGAGAGCCTTGGCGACACAGATGGCGTTGCTTCAGCGAAAGCGGAGCGTCGCGAACTAGCTGAGCAGATTGGGCGCCCCATCTCCAAAGGGAGCTTTTTTCAGAATAGCTTCTCGACAGGCGGCATTCTCTATCAGGCGATGCGTCGTACTCTCGGAGCATTGCTTGCGGATGCAACCGTGGATCGCGCGATTGAGTCGATCCGCGCGGGACGCCGGCCGGTTATTGTGTTTGATGATACCGGCGAAGCGTTGGTTCGCCGGTTTATCGATGAAGAGCGGGAGCGAATCGAAGCGTCGATCGCCGCCCAGGACGGTGATGACAACGTCCGTGATTTGGCGGACTTAGTGAGTGCGCAACGGCGCGCCTCCGTCGTTCCGGATGTTCGCATGCCGATGCTGAAGGACCTGATGCATATGTTCCTGAGGAGGCTCGGGGGCGTAAAGGTGCAAGAGGGAAATGATCCCGAAGTTGGCGGAACAGGGGATAGCACGCTCGTTTCGATTGCGGCAGTACCTGGCGTGAGCGATGGTCAGATGGAAGCCTATCGCCGCGGCGTAGAAGCCATCTTGGCGCGGATTGAGGCTTTGCCTGACTTGCCAATCAGCCCGGCTGATTACATCCGCGTCCGATTGGAAGAAGCAGGGTTCCGGGTTGGCGAAATCTCAGGACGACAGTTTGCCCTCCAGCGCCCGCAGGGCCTGGATGAGCAGGGAAATCCGTATCGTGGATTTGCCGGACCCTGGAGGGTGGTGAAGCGGGCGAAGAAGAAGACCGATGTTATGGCGACGGTGCGAGCGTTTAATGACGGTCGCATTGACGTGGCTTTGCTCAACCGTGCTGGCGCCACAGGGCTATCAATGCACGCGTCTCCGCGCTTTGCGAATCAGGATCGCAGGGAGCTCATCGAGTATCAAATTCAAGAAGACCCTACGGTGCGCCTACAGCTCTACGGTCGGGTGAATCGCTTCGACCAGGTCGTCGGGCCGATGCTTAGCATCATGACCACCGGCCTGCGAGGTGAATTGCGAAACCTGATGATGCAGAACCGTAAGCTTGCAGGGCTATCTGTAAACGTGCGCTCCAGTCGCGAGAACGCTGCACTCATCGGTGAAGTCCCCGACATGCTGAATAGCGTCGGTGACGAAGTGTGCGAAGAGTACCTTCTTGAGAACCCGGGCGTGATGAGCCGCCTGAGCATCGAAGTCGCCAGAGTTAAGGACCGCACTGGCTTGGCCAATCTTGTCACCCAGCGGATTGCCTTATTGCATCCCGACGACCAAGATAAGGTCTACGACGATCTCTTTGCTGCCTACGACGATGCTGTGATTCGCAGGGAACTCTCGGGAGAGGGAAGTGCTAGTTTGCGAAACCGCGATTGGCGCGCCCGCACGATCGAAGAAGAGCGTGCATGGGGGCCTTCAGGTGAGATTCCACAGGAACTCTTCTCGGCCTTCGATGGTCCTGTTTTCCTGAGGACGGTTGAGTATGTTAAGGATTATCAGCCGATAGGTTGGACGGCATTGAAGGAGATCATCGCCGAATCGAACGCCGCGCTGGTGGCGGAGCAAAAGGCAAGGTACGAACCGGTTTCCCCGACTGTGAATGGTCGCGTGTTGGCCGTCGCAGACTATAGCCGTGAGGACCTTGAAGCAATTGACGTTCGAAGGGCCAGGCAGGCGCGCGACGTTCTCCAGCAACTCCAGCAGGCGGCCGCCGCCGCGGCGAACGAAGGTGATGTTGGCGGGGCTGACCCTCAGAATGTGCAGGCAGATGCCGATGACTGGCGCACAGTGCTAGCCGGCGCTTGGGTCCCGATTCGGATTCGTCGCGGTGGCCAAAATGTCTACGACCGGTTTGTGGCCTACGTCCCGCGCAGGGCGCCGTACATCCCCATGTGGCAGTCGAAAGGCGACAGTGGCGGAGAGCTACGGTTACGGTTCGACGGGAGTGGCGGCCCAACGCTGCACGTGATCGCGCGCCGCGATCCCACCACAGGCCCGACCTGGGCGGAGATGTTCAAGCGTGCCTACATGCCGTCGGATGATCGCCTCCAAAAGGTGTCCCTCTCGTCAATCGTGGAGAGCGCCGGACGGATTCTGGAGGGGAAGCGCATCATCGCGCTGCAGCGCATGGATTGTTCGTCAGTCGAGGAGGCCTTGGCCCTGCCAGATCACAACGGGGTGAAGGAAGCTCATTGGCGATTGCTGTTTCTACGATCGGTCATGGCTTCGCTGGTCCCTGGAACGGAGCTTACCTTGCGAGAGATCGCCGGCTCCAACAGTCAAACCTTCTGGAGCGTGGGCAACACGATGACTGTCGCGAAGGTTGAAATCCCGGCGCCGGAGGACGCCGCTGTGTTTTCGAAATGGAAATACCATCTCGTCCAACCAGGGGATGAGAAGCCGACCGTGCTGACGGCGGCATCGCTGTTCAAACGGGCTGGCGTGGCACCTGATTTTCCTGAGGTAGAGGTGGGCAGGATTCACCTGTTCGACTTCGACGCGCGAGGAGATGCTGTTCGGTTGGAACGCAGATTTGGCGACCACACACCTGGCCCCGTTACCTTACGCCGTAAGCTCTTAACTGGCAATCTCTTCCAGGCCGCAGAGTGGGCCGAAGCTACGAAGGCCGGCATGGCCATAACCTACACCGACGAAACGGGGCAGCGGCACCGCGCCATCCAAGTGCGCGCGACCGCCTTCGGGCGTCAGGACATCAACATGCACCGAATTCCCATCCGGCTGCATAACCCATTGATGATCACCGATTTCGTGCACCGGACACTTGACTGGGCCAATCAGCTGCCTGCCAACGATCGCCAGGCCGGCCGCACGTTGCAGGTGCCGATGTCCTTCAAGGCGGCGATGTTCGAAGGAGAGCGGCGCCAGAGCTTAATCGACCTATTCGGGATTGCACCATACGCCCACGACGGTAAGGGTGCAGTCGCGTTCGGAGTCGAAAAGCGAGAGAAGGCTCGGTTCGTTCGAATGCTGAAGTCGGCGATGGATGCGGATCGCCGCGATTGGGAGGCGGACAACCCGGACGAGCCGTATCCTCTTGCTCTGACCGCCCAGGCAGCCCGTACGCCGCGGGATCAGGAGGAGACGACGGTAATGTTCGCTTTGCCTGCAGACCGCGCAGCGAGTACTCGCTTCATCAGCTTGGTTATCCGAGCAGTCGGCCTGCAACTCTACGTCCGCCCTCAGGACCTCCTGTTGGCAAATCTGGCTCGGCAATCAGAAACGGTGTTCTTCCAGGAGGTGGCAGAACGCCTGGCACCGGAACGCCAGCGGCTTCTGGACGCCCAAGCCGCTCGCCGGGAGCGGAATAGGGCGTTGGTGGGCGACTCCTTTGACTCCGGCGAAGCGGAGTCCGATGACACGGTCGAACAAGCGGAAGTGGGCGAGGGTGTGCAGCGCGGTCTTGGACTTGACACTCATCCCCCGCGGGCCGCGGAGGCGCCGGCCATGTAGCCCAGAGCGGCAGCGGTGACCGGGGAAAGGGCAAATTTCCGGTCATCGCGTCAGTCCCCAGGATTCGTCCCTACTACAATATGAAAGGTAATTACAGTTCATATTAAAAAGGCGGCGAGATGGCGACGGACCACACGAAGCTGGACGAGCTATGGATTGCAGAGAAGCCAAGCAACCAAGCGGTGATTGAGAAGGCGTTGCGGGCTTTGGGGGCGCAGTGCGTCAATTCTTCTTCCTGCAGAGCGGACGGTTTCGTCCTGCTGAACTGGAAGGGGAAGTCCATTGCAGTCACGAGCGTGTTCGGCCATATGCTCTCGTTGGTTCCGCCGCGGGGCTACGACAGCTACCAGCGCTATGTCGAGCAGAGCAAGGAGCTTGGTCGGTGGGACTTCTTCGGCTTTCTTCCGTTTTTCCCTCCAGAGCTTCTGTACGAGGCGAAGCCAGAGCTAGGGCGTGACAAGAAACCCGTCACGCGCGGCGGCCAACCGGTCGAATCTGTCCGCCTGAAGGTCGTTGAGCAGTTGTTGCGCAAGGCTAAGCAGGTAATCAATGCCTGCGACACTGACCGCGAAGGGCAACTTATCTTTGACGAAATCGTTATGCGCCGGTTGAAACAGGATCCCGCCGATCCGAAGTTCAAGCGCGTCCGGATCGTCAATCCCGATGACAAGGCCATGCTGGAAACCGTTCAGACGCTCGAGGCGAATGGATCGGACCTCTGGGTGAATCTTCGCGCCGCGGCTGTTGCACGGGAGGAGTGCGACTACCTCTTGGGCATGAATGTCTCCATGGCGGTTCAGTCCCTCATCCGTCGTGAGCGCGGCGCGCCGCCCATCGGTCTGGGCCGCGTCAAGATCGCCATTGCGGTGCTTGTGGACCACCAAGACCGTCGAATTGCGGCTTTCGTTCCGTATGACGCCTATGTGCCTATAGCGCAATTGGCGGATCGCACGCAATTGCGGTGGTTCAAACGTCTTGGTTCGGAGGGGACGCCTGGTTTCAATGCCAAAGGGCAGCTGGTCGACAAGGTGTTGGCAGACCGCATCGTGGCGGACGTGGCCCGGGGGCAGCCGGGGGTAATCACAAATGCTTCCGTTGAGGAAAAGGCCGAGCCCGCACCCCTTCCTTACTCAATGGGAACGCTCCTGGTCGATGCTTCGAAAAAGCTTGGCCTGTCGGTGAGTGAGGTTCAAGAACTCGCCCAAAGGCTCTACGAGAAACATAAGCTCATCACTTACGTCGGCACAGATTGCCAATATTTGCCGGAAAACATGCATGAGCGTGCACCGGAGATTCTCCACGCACTGCGCTTTGCCACCGGCGCTGTGCCCGGCTTGGAAAAGGCGCTCGAGCTCGTGAACCCAGCTTTCAAGTCTCGTGCCTTCAATGACGGCAAAGTGGACGAACATTTCGCGATTACCCCCTCTGGCGCCGAACCTGTTGGGCTGAACGACTCGGAAGCTGCTTTGTACGGGATGATCGTCAACCGGTACGTGGCTCAGTTTTTGGGACCCTACACGTATCTGTCGACGGTGCTGACGGTGCAGTTCGGCCAGGACGTCTTTCGGGCGCTCGCGCGCAGACCAACCAGAGCGGGATGGCGTGCGATTTCCGACCAGTCCGTCGACGATGCAGAGGGAAATGGCGACGCTGTGGATCTGGCCCGATTCCGCGAAGGGGGGCAGGTCCAAGCGGTTGGCGCGCGAATTGACGTCAAAAGAGTCGACCCTCCCAGCGCATTCGACCAGTCCACCCTCGCCGAGGCAATGCTGCATGCGCATCGGTATGTGCGGGATGAGGATTACCCCTCACGCGAGCAGGCCGAAGAAGTCCGCAAGGTTCTCACTCAAACGGAGGGAATTGGCACGTCCCGAACTCGGGCGAGCGCCATCACTGAAGTTTTGACTATGGGGCTGCTTATCGAGGCCGGGTCGGGAAAAAAGCGCACCGTCCATATCTCCGACATTGGCCGTCAGACGCTGGGCCTGCTGCCGCCGCATCTCACCAGCATCGCGGTCACCGCGCAATGGGAGCTCTTGTTCTCACTGGTTGCCAAGGGTCAGATCCCCGCCGGCGCGGTGATCGACCAGCAAAAGCAACTCATCAAACACGTCGTGAAGTTTCTCGCTGACAACCGGCGAGCCGCCGCGTAGCAGTCGGCTACCCAAATCCATCTCTCTGAATCTTGGAATCGATATGTCCGTTTCCCACATGCCCGGATCGTCCTCGCCCACCACATCCGCCAGCCTCCTTGCGCGCGTCGTCAAGGGCTCGGTGAATTGGACACCTGAGGAGCGCCAAGACTTTCGGGACTTCTTCTGCACTGATGAGACCGACATCGAACTGATTGCCAGGCTGGGAATCACGTCGGAAGCGCTTCGGATGCGCCGTCAGAACATCGCGAAGTTGGTGCAGGTGACCGCATGAATCGAAAAAAGGCCATGCCACTCGATCCGCGGCAGCTTGACCTGTTTGCGGTTGCCGAGGAGATATTCGGAACTCATTTCAGCCTGGAGGCTTCACCGGCGGCCGAGCTGCAGGCACCCTCGGAAGCGCGCGCGAAGTTCTACAACATGGACGGCCCGATCCTCGAGCTCACCGCGGCTGAGGAAGATCGGTTCGGTAAGGGAGGCTTCCGAAAGCTTGCTGCTTCGATGCTCATGGGGGCGATTGACGACGTTCTCCGTGCAGCTACTCCGGAAGCGAAGACAGCTGCTATCGCCTACTTCACAGAGCCTGTTGGACCCTTGCCCTTCGAAACCGTCTTGGATTGGCTCGGGCCTCCGCTAGACCAATTTTCTCCCAAGCAATGGGCTACGCGGATCTCCCAGGACGCTTCTTCTGCCAGCGCGGGCATACACCGTTATTGGCGAGCCGTGGAGCAGCAAGAGGCCGATCTCGCCGCCCGGGCGGCGGAGGCTGAAGGCGAGGACGAACCGGTCGCGTACATCGCGGAAGCCCAGTACCACTTACCCCGAGAGCGGTTGGGGAGCATGTAGAGGATGGACAATCGATTCGTCTGTGGTGGTCGTCTGCTGAGGCGCCTTGCGTCTGATGCCGGCCTGACGTTCACGATCCAAGAGGATGGTCAGGATCGACGTAGCGTGGTCGCGTGCGACGACGCGTTGGAAAGCAATGTGTTGGGCCCTCTTATCGCCCTACAGGCAGAACGCGTCTGGCAGGCGCTTTTCCCCGAGTATCGAGGCCTCGTGTCTGGCGCCACTTTTACTGTGCAGCCTGAGAGCCTGGTTGGATTGGCGGTGAACTGGCCGTTGCTGGGGCGCGACGTCGCTTCCTTGCATCGGATGCTGGCCATAGCGCGCGCCGCTGACTCCGTACTGGATTGGGACCGACGCCAGGTGATCGAGGTCGAGGAAATGGTCGACTGGTATCAGAGACTTCAAGTGCAGCTGCAGGACGATGTTCTGTACCTTCCCGCCACGCCTGAGTGGCCTGCCACGCGCGTGCCGTTGATCTTTGTAGAGGGTGAGCGGCAATTGCCCCAGGAGAAAATCCATGCCTAGCGCCGGCCTTCTTGAACAAGCACGTCGCGGACGATACCGTGCGAAGCCTCCAGTCGTTCCGGTGCCGGAAGGCGTGGATCAGTTGCAGAGTCAGTTGACGTTGGCGCAGCTGGATCCGGCCGACTTCCAATCGGACGAAAGAATCCCTGATCCGCCGGCGGCGCTCGATCGACGAACCGCTGCGGCGCGCGTTGATGCGGCCCACAGGGAGGCTACGGCAGACCAGAATAGCGTCCCCCCGCGCATTACCGCGGCAGCGGCGGCAGGCCAGCATTCTTCGGACCCACGTCAAGTTACACGATCGGCTACGCAAGGCTCGCACGCCGCCATCGATCATGCCCCGATTGCTAACTCAGCCGCAACGCCTCGATTCGGCGGCTTCCGAATTCCGGGAATGGAAGGCATCGTGCGTGACGGAGGCTCCCCACGTCAGCCCATTGGCCAGGAACGGTCTCAATCGCTCCGCCGAGCGCACCAGACAGCGCCCGCGCAGAGGGAGGCAGGACAAGCAACGAATCTGTCGCCGGCAGTGGCACAAGCGGTCGTAGCAGCGCCCATTGGCGTACGTCATGCTTCGGAGAACAGCCAGGTCATCGCCGATCGCCACGCAGCTGGGGTGCTGGTGCGCCTTGTTTCGGCGGTGGTCGAGGGAGGCGGGGGCCGACAAGCCAGGGTTGGCGAACCAAGCCGCCAGACTCTGGCAACCCTTATCGCAGAAGCTCACCGCGTCTCGCGTGATCTGACCGCTGCAGCGGCGGGAGGGACGCAGGTACGTCGCTCGCTTCAGGCAACCATGCTGAAGGAAACCGCATATGCGCTAGCCCGGCACTACAGCAACACAGGTGAAGTGGCTGCAGATTCCTTCCGGGCCATCGCGCAAAGCGTGCTGGACGCCGGGGCAGACCTAATCCCTCAAGAGATCCTGGACCTCCTCGGGCAGGCAAATCCGGATTACGGCAGTGTTGAAAGCGAGCGGCAGTACGCCGAGGACAGGCTGCGCGCGGCCCCCTTCGATATCGCGTGGGAAGTGCAGCGGAGCCTGCAAGACTCGAAGCTCCACTACGGACGCTTCTTCGACCTGAGAGACGGCGACCCTGATGCGGATCGCCCGTTTACCTACGGTCAACCCTTGGATGCGGTGCGCGGCAGCCTGCTGCAAGCGGTCCGGAGGATCGTCGATGCGGCACATCCGGACATCACGTCGCCGCTGGTTTTGGCGAAGTGGCGTGAGGGAGCTCTGTCGCGCGCCTCAAAGCTGCTTTGTGCCATCTATAGAACCGAGACGGTGCGGCTGCTACGCGCAGAGGCGACCCCTGATCTGCTTGGTCGCGCTCGCGCAAACGCTCTAGGAGGCACGTTCGCGTCTGTGATGGCGGGCGTTGAACGAAAGGCAAGGGAGCAATTCAACGAAATTGAGCGGAGTGCCCCAGAGCTGATGCGACTGGGTGAGCCTTTGCAGGAATCTATGCCGGAAGCGCCGCGCCATCAGGCACATCCGGCGGAACGAGAGCGGAGTTGAGAATTTTGAAGAAAGTGAAGAGATTTATCGGGGCTCGGCGCGCCACAGCGTTGGTCTTGCTCTTAGCGCAGTTCGGCGCACACGCGGCTACCCAGGCCTGCGACCCCGCCTTGGACGAAGCTATCGAGAAGCGGCGCCAACAAAGTGACCGGCAGATCGACACGGTGGACCAGGACATCTCGAACTCTGGAAAGCGAATGCTTGAATGCATGGTCGACTTTGCGGAGGTCGTGGGCAACTCCATCAACATCGGAGGGCAAAATATCGACCTGAGTGGAGTCGTCAAAAGTCTAAATCAGGAAGCCTGCCGCATGACGCGCGAGGCTAAGCAAGGGCGATTGCCAAGCTTTCCCTCATGGGAAAGTGTTGCTGGAAATGCCGGCGGCCAGCTGCCTGGACGAACGCCCCCGGTCTATACCCCGCCTACGAGCCCGCCCGTGGGCACGAACCCCACCTTCCCCAACAGCAGAATGCAGTCCTCGCTCGGGTCGGTGAGTCAGCAGTCGAACAGCAGCGCTTCTTCGGCATCGCAATCGAGTGGTTCGATGGATGGCATCTACGACGCACTGTCGAACGCTATGGGGGGGCGCCGTTGAAGGACCGTACAAACAAGTCGCATGCGGGCCCGCGAAGCTGGTACCAAATCGCGATGTCGCCGGTCTTAAAGGACCGTCTGCATACTTCGATAAAGGACTGATGATGATGAGAATTACGCAGGGGCCACTCGCCCCAAAGTGGCGGCGCAACGCCCTTGTGGCTGCGCTCGCATTGACGTTCAGCACTGCTGCTGCCTCGGGGGGCGGATACGTCGCGGATAGCTATTCGCCGATGATCTACCAAGGGGTACAGCAGATTCAGCAGCAGCTTCAGTCTGTAGTTCAGGCAATTCAGAACGCAAGAGACGCGACCGTCGACGCGATATACAAATCCACCGGCTCGCAAACGGAGGCCCTCACAAACGCGATTTCGAAAGGGTCGGAGCTGGACTCACAAACCAATCGGCAAACGCAGGTGGAGCTTGAGCGTGCCCGCCGGGATGCCGCGTTGGAACAGGCCAACGGATGTTCGGTCACAGCAAGGTCGAAGTCTGGCGGCGCAGGGTCTAGCGCGGCGGGTTCGGGGGCGCAGTACGGCGGTGGTGGCGCACCTGTTCGGATGACTGGCAATTCGACGGTCAGCACGGCAATGGCCAAAGCGATCGACCGCGGAAATGGTCTGGAAGCGGCGCCTTCGACGAACAGACAGATTGAAGACACTGCGCAGGGTGCATGTGAGACATACGGTGCGGGGAACCCGCTTCGCGAGCTGTGGTGCAAAGCCGCCGGCTGGGCCGCAGGTAACCTAACCGGGTTCATTCAGGCGGATGTTCGCGCCGAAACACTTTTCGATGGACCGCAAGCCGCGCGAGATGCACAGGGCTTCAGGCACCAACGGACATTGGGGACATCGAAGAAGGAAGTCGACGCCCTCAATTCCTTCGTGTACCACCTGGAGAAGCCTCAGCAGATCGAGGATCCGCAAAAGCTCGATTTGAAGACCCGGGCGGGAAAAGGTTATCTGGCGCTCAAAACCACTTTCGACGCGCGGATTTCGATGGGTGGCAAACCGACCCGCGACTACATCGGCGCGCGCTCGCCCGACAAGGAGACCATACCGATGCTGCAGCAGCTCACCGCTGACCCCGTGACGGGCGCGTGGGTTGCCGCGTATCTCCAATCGAGTGTCCCGAAATGGGCCAGCACAGGTATCTCCGTTGAGGAACTCGAACACTTGGAAGTCGAGCGTCGCTACCTCAACCCAGCTTGGCAATTGGACTTCGCGAGTCAGTTTGACGCTGCAGTGATAGCGCGAGAGGCGACCTTGATAAGTCTGGCTAGGGCCGATGTGGAAGTGAAGACGCTCCAAGAGGCGCGTAAGACAAATATGTTGCTTGGTCAGATCTACAACTCCATGGCACGAGTTGAGATGCGCGAAATCATGGATGGTATGCGGGAGCAGTCCAAGGACGCCGCTACCGCAGTGGAGTGATGGAAGTGCAAGCAACGGGACATTCCACATCGATGCGAGAAGCGATTCCAGGGCGCCTGGCCGCCCTGATATCGGCTAGGCCGGATCGGCTCCTTCGCCAAGTCGAGCTCAGCTACGCAGCCTTGCGTGGGGACACTGAGGCGCTTGCGCGGACAGATTTGGTACGAAGGCTCCTATCTCGAACCGCGGAGCTCGACACGGCTCATCGAAATCTGGCGGATTGGCTGCGTGATCGCAATGAAGAGCATCCTGAGGAGCGCGCACGCCAACAGAAGCTGAGGCAAAACGTCGATGAGGATTTGTCGAGGTTGAGAGACGTATTGTCTGTCGTCGCCGCGTTGCCAGTCGCCCACGTAAAGGCAAAGGCATTGCAGGCGCTACTGGACGTCCATGTAAGCGTCAAACAACTTCGCGACCTGAGCAGAAGGCAAATTCAAGGTCTTAAGAACCGCCCAGCAGCGGAGCAGGCCGTCGCGCAAAGCGAAGTCCAGCTTGCGTCTGAGCAAGAGGCATCCAGGATGCGTCAGAGAGAAGGGGAGAATTGATGGGCATGAGAATTTTTAAGGCTCGCCATGTGCAAAGGTCGTTCGTCGCTCTGCTGTTGGTGGTGTGCTCCCTTTTGACGCAGGCCGCGCTCGCCCAGCAGAGGCCGCCTACCTCCGACGAACTGGAGCAGGCGATCGGGCGAGAAACCGATAAGAGCTACGAAGTTTTGCGAATGGTCTTCGGCCAATTTGCGGAGAATCCATTCCTTGAGGTGGGAACGCCGGATTCCCTACTCGGCCACGTCTTCTTGATCTCGAACTTGGTGATCATGGGCCTCGGCATTGTCTGGTTCACATACAACATATTGGCCGGCATTCTTACCTCAGCCCATGAGGGACGAGTGCTTGGCCAGAAAATGTCTTCGGCGTGGCTTCCGGTTCGAACAACTGTGGGCGTAGCCGGAATGCTGCCGGTCTTCGGCGGGTTTTCGGCCGCCCAGGCGTTGTTCATGTGGTTCACCTTGCTCGGGATCGGAGCAGCGAACATGTCTTTGCATGCATCTATAGATGCCGCCGCAAATTATGCTCCCCTAGTTCAGTCGGAAGGGATGGTGAATCCGTTGGGATCCGGTGTGCTCTCAGCGGACGTGGCCGATGCTCTGTTCGTCTCTAAGGTTTGCGTTCTGGCGAATCGCGCGTATGACAATCCATCGGGCTACAACACCACCAATCTGCTGATTGACAAGCTTGACTCGAAGGAAGGCGCGCGGACGAATCAAATTTATGGAGAGCACCTCTGCGGGGGCGTAAATTTGGCGGGCTTCCTGGGCGACAACGCGAGGTCCGGATCAGGCCTGCAGGGTGCTCTCTCGTATCGAGTCGCCTCAGTTGACTATGATGCGATCGCAAAGGCCGGCCGACAGGCGATGGTCGGCCAGCTTCGAGGTCTTAACGCGCTGGTCGACCCGATTGCCATCGGTTGGTTTCGTGGCTATCAAATGGCATTGCAAAATGGCACGCCCATGCCGGAATGGCCGACGGCGCAGTTGTCGAAGGCGCGCGCCGGAGTCCGCCTGGTTTACGAGTTTATTGAGCCGCTAATCCCTAAGCAGAGCGCAATTCGCAAGGAAGCATCCGACAAGATAAAGCGCGATGGATGGGCGGTTCTTGGTGCTTGGAACTCAACTATCGCGGAGGCAAATGCAGCGATCGTTGATGCTGCGAACGTCTATAGCGTCAGCGTGGTCGCCCCTGGAAGTCGAGTAGGGTTTGGGCTGGGGGAAATTGGAGACCAATTACGAGGAATCGGGCAGCGGATGCTGAGCTCTGTTGGCCTTGCGGATGTGCCGCAAACTGACCAGGTGCGAGATGCTCTTGTGGCCCTTTCCACGCGGCGCGAGACCGCGGCGCCGGCGTCAGAGTGCTTTTTCGATTCATGGCAGACGGAAACTGGAAACTGCTCAATGGGCCAAGCGATAGCGTTGAGAATGATCGACGGGATCGCTGCGAACACCGGTGGCAACGGTCTCGTGAATCCAATTATTGCTTCCAAGAACGTAGGTGATTGGTTGATGATGCTTCCGCAGGTCGCGTATGTGGCCTCCAAGGCGAAGGATCTCCCCGGACCCGGAAAGGCGGCTAGCGCTGCGGTGGCGGCTGCTTCGAAGGCAACCAGCGGCTTTGGACCTACAGCTCTAAAAATGTTCGGGTCGGACACTTTGCGGATTCTGGAGAAGCTTGCAATCGCGATGTTTATCGTGGGGGCCATTCTTGCCATATACATCCCATTTGTGCCGTTCTTGACGTGGATGACTGGCCTGGTGGGCTACTTCTGCATCGTAGTGGAAGGACTTGTGGCAGGCCAACTCATGGCGTTTGCTCACCTCTCAGGGGAGGGCGATGGCATGGGTGCGCGGACGGAACGCGGGTATACGCACCTGCCCAATGTGCTGTTGCGGCCCACCCTGATGGTAGTCAGCTTTTATATAGCGAATGCAATGTCCATCATGATTGCGACATTGTTTCTCCAGCTCTTCGCCGCTGCGCTGGCCAACGTGCAAGGCAACTCCGTGACCGGTATTGCGACGATCATTGGAGTGGTTGTGTTGTTCATGATCGGCATGATGGTCATGATTCAGGGGATCTACAACATGGTCTATGAAATTCCTGACCGCTCTCTGGGCTGGATTGGGTCAGCGATGGAAGCTCGTTTCGGCCGAGAAATGGACAACAAGATTGAGATGCTTGCGCAGACCACGGTCCGATGGTCCGGAGTTCCTGGCATCGGAGTCGGACGGGCATAGCTACCGGCGAAAAAAAACAACCCGCCAAATTTGGCGGGTTGTTAATTTGGGTCTAGATGATTGGCGTTGGTCAAGGGCGGTCTCCTCGCCACGTATCGGCAATAGTCTGCATCACGCGGCGGCGATAGTTGGGATTAATCACGAACCCCATCAGGCGGGTGGCTATGACTATTATTATGTCCAGCAACGCTATGGCCACGCAGATGCCGACCGGCACGAGAATGAGCTGCACGAAAGCCTTGCTTTGGAAGAGGTATCCACCGCCGAACGCCACGATGACGGCAAAGATAACTACCGTCGGTCGTGCGATGAAGTAAACCAGGTCATGAAACCCGGTGGTCCGCTTTGCGTTCATAGTGCTTTCCTTAGGCTTAGCTGCTCGAATGTAACAGAAGTTGTTGAAGATTGTTTTGATCATTAGGCGAATCGGGTGGGTAGTGGTAGCGGGGAGCGCAGACGTTACTGCTCTTATGCCAAGAGAAATTTCTCTCTTGCTAGCTTCCATCCTACAGGTCGCGTTGCTCCTCCCAAAGCTTCTATCTGGGCTTAGCTAACCGGCTTTTCTTTCACTCGGCCGGGCGGTATGTTATGCCGCGCTAGGCCGCCACCCCGATTACCTGGGGCGCTCTTGTGGCGCCGGCAAAGGGGCGGGCAGTTCACTGTCGACGACAGAATGCCGCGTAAACGCACGTTCCAACTTGTGCACATCCTGCCCATCGATGCCCGATTCCTTGAGCGTGGCCTGCCAGTGGTCGGCCACTACCTGGCTGATTTCCTCGACGATGTCCCATGCTTGGTTTGGTCTCAGTCGGAACAACGCTGCTGAGCTAACTGCATTGTTGAAAGTGGAAAGTGCACCTTCGTCGCCAACGAGCATGCCCTGATACATCCGTTCAGTGGTAATCACAGACGGCACCAGGTCGAAGGCCGGAGAGAGGCGTAGGGTGTCAACGTTGAACACATCCGGACCATCCACAAAGCCGTGATTCAGCTCATGGTCGTCCGTGTTTGAGGTGGCGATATTGAATACCAGGCGTCGGAACAGTTGACGGATGTCTGCCGCGGGATCTTCGCTCCATACGGTCATGCGGCGGGCGAGGCTTGGATAGCTTCTGTGAGGCGACGGGGGTAGATCGCGCACTTCAAGTGCGCTGCGCGCGGACGCGTAGCGCAGTCTGCCGAATTCGCCACTAGGGAGGACGTCGACGTCGAATCGCTCCGTGAGGAATACCGCACGTCCGCCAATCTCGATCAGTTGGCAGTTGGGTACTTCAATGCCGGCTCGACGAGCTAGCAGGTACATCGCGTGTTCTTGGCGCGCGATCTCCGGTAGCTCTGGCGAGTCTTTCGTGGAGGGGAACTTGGCAATCCAGATTCGACCGTCGGCGAGGACTGAACATTTGGGCCGTGCGCCTCCCAGGGAAAGCCCAGGGCGGAGCAGTTGCTCGGCGTCACGCGGAAGCTCTTTGCCCAGCTCCACGGCCCTTGCGGCCTGCTGAATGTCCTCCAGATCGCTGATTGAAGCTAGCCAGGCGGTGGAATTGACACTCGTCGGGGAGTCGCTAAATAGGAGCGCTCCAGTCCTAACTCCACCTTGAGATAGCCGGAGATAGCCCAATTGATCTTGGGCGCCATACAGTCGGTCAATGAGCGCGCGTCCCCACGAGTCCGGGCCCGCATCAAGCAAAAAACCGAAGTAGCCGCGATTCGCTGTGGTCGAGAACACTGTCCGTCCCAAGGGCACGGAGGGGCAAAGGGCCACGGCGTTTGGCCGTGCCAAATACGAATCGCCATAGACAAAATCGCCCCGGCCGTTCGTCGACGTGATTTCGGTATGTTTGAACGCGCCGGCTACCACTGGCTCAGAGAGGCCAGGAAGATAGGTCCAAACATAAATTTGGCGAGTCATCACGCGAGTCCTTAGAAGGCAGTGTCGATCGGCGGAGAGCCAACGTTTGCGGCGACATCTGCGGGCACGAGCTGGTCGATGCCGCTGTCCAGATCTAGCGCCCAAAGGACTGCGAGGTAGCTTCCGATGGAAGTGGTGGCCTCTCCGTGTTCGATGGCCCGTATCGTGGAGATACCAACGCTTGCTGCGGTGGCCAAGCGTTCCTGAGTCCATCCACGCGCTTTGCGCGCCGCGCGGAGCCGTCCGGCGAATAGCTCAAGCCGCTTCTTCGTCTCAACGGGCAATCCGGGGGACGCATTCATTGTTTTGGCACCGAATATTAGCGAGATTCAATGGTTTAGCACTGATCTTGGCAGAAGTCCATTTGGTTCTTCGCTGCGCGCACGAACTCGATCGAAAGGCCGCTCGGAACCGTCAGAATTCAAGTCAATTTCGTCGCACAGCCGAAAGTGCCAGTATTAGTTCGCACGAGCGCGCCGCGACGCTCCAAGGCCGAACCCTGGCCACATCCTAGTGATCTTCTGTTCTTGTTCTGGTGCAGGTGAAATTTCGGTTCGAGCGTCGCGTTGAGCGATCGAATTTTTAACGCGGGACCAGTGGTACGGAGTGTGACGGAGTCGCGCTATCCAGCAGCACGCGCGCGGAACGCTGTGTCTCGATGCGCTCTTCCCAACTGTGGCGCTGGTCGGCCGCCTGCTCTGCAGCCGCTGCCAAAACGCACGCTGTGTCCAAGTCCTCGAGCATGTCGACAAGTTCAAGTGGGGCGTATGCCCAGCCGTTGCTTCCGTGCGCGGTGTCTGAGGCGGAGCTGCTAATCCCGTTGCTGTACCTCGCTTCTAAGCGGTGACACACCTGCCGGAACGCCAGCAGCCGTTCCTGCCAGTACTGACGGTCGACCGGAAGGAGAGTGGCCGTCGCCGCCTGGTAGCAGGCTGTGTCCCAATGATCCATCAATTGCAGTAAGACGGCGGGGACGCGCACCCAACCATTCACAGCGGCGCCGGAGCTGAGCAAGGTGTTGGCAGACATACCGGCGCAACGAAATCCGGCGATAGTGCCTCCCCGTCCCGGCGGGGGCCGTGTGTTCACCAGCTGGGACTGAGGAGCCGAAGGGGAGGACGCATTATTAGAAAGAGAAGTCATGGGACCTGGTTGTTCGGTGAATTCCGGGCTGCAAAGTACAATAAAAGGACGCAAACCGTAAACATTTGAAATGAACCTTATAGTTTGTAGCTCAATAGAGCGCGATGCGTTGCTATGCGGTTTTCTAAAGGAACCTTGCAGTGGCAGCAAAGCACTCTCTTGCGGCAGCATTGAGAACGGTCAGGAAAGCCCGCGGCTTAAGCCAGGAAGCCTTTTCTGACGTCTCGAGCAGGACCTATCTGAGCGTGCTGGAACGGGATCTGAAAAGTCCCACCCTTAGCAAATTGGGAGATATTTGCGAGGTTTTGAACGTTCATCCCGTCACTTTGCTGGTTCTTGCCTATAGCGATGGCTCTCGAGAGGGGAGCAAACGGTGCTAACCCAGGTCCTCGAAGAGCTCCGCGAGCTTCGCCAATCCCCTGGCGCTTAATCCATATCGCCCGTTAGATCGCACAGGTTATTTGTGGCCCGGGGGCCACAATAAGTTTTACTGTCCACGAATTTTGTGGCCCTCGGGCATCAGAACCGGTCGTCAGCCTGCTACGAAGTGACGCGTAGTTTGTCTCTTGGCCAACCGTGCGCAATGCCGACTGCCATGCGAAGAATCGCCATCTACTGCTTGTCTCTCGAGGCTGTGCGCTTCGCGCCGATCCACGACGCGGTATCGACGCGGCGTACCTTCAGTTCAAGTGGCGCGCCAGACCTGTTCGTGCACGTGCGCAAAACGTGGGAGCCAGGTAAAGCGGTTGCGCGTTTCTCCCCTTGTTGACTCGGTGCTGCTCCCCCGGACTGCTAGGACATGGTCGAGCAACCAGCGAGTCAGCAGTGGGGGCGGGTCAGAAGATCATTGCTGCGGAGAATGAGCTGCGGTGGGCTTGGATAGCGACGCAGATGGAGCATGGTGCATGAATAAAAAAAGGAACATGTTCGCTTCGTTGCGCTCGGCTCGAGACAACGAATCGCGGAACCGTGCTTCTTTGGGTGAGTGATTACGGGGACCTCTGATGCCCTCTGATTCGCCCTCGAAGGTGAGAACTTACAGGGACCGCCTTCTTGTCGGCAGTGTTTCGCGGGGGCCTTTTCCTATGGCGAGATCGCACTATTGCCTCCCAATGACATTCACCCGCATTTAGATCTAGGCGCCCGGCGGAAGCTCGAGTTTAGTGACAGTCAATGCCATTCACTTTCAATCGCGAAATTTCCTCCGATAACCAACATTTCGGCTTCTGCGCGCGCTGCCGCCTCTCCGGCGATTTTTCCCACAAAAATTCATCTGGCAAATCATTGCGTTAGGGGAAATCCGGTGAATTTCCATCGCGGGCGGCGAAAGTCACCTCTCTTGGAGCGCAACACTTACGGTCGAAAATCGTGTGCCATTTGCGCCAGGCGGTCGGCGCAAAACGCAGATAATGGCCAGAAATCGCGAACTTGCAGCCGGGCTGTGTTGGTTCGAATGGCTGTTTCCGAGGTGAATTCTTGCCCCACGTCTCATTACTCCGAAAAAATCCCATCCCACTAATGGGGAAGAATCCGCTCTCGCTCGAAAGCACGCACATTTCTGCACGCTCCCGTTCGCATTCACCCCACGTGCGCGCTCCCAACGTGGCATCCTCCCCTTTGGCAGCGGCTCTCGCCCGCATTCCTCCCGCGCGACTCTGTACGCAGGCCCCGGTGCGTCCTGCCGCGCATTCGCCGGCAACGGGGTCACCCGCAGGTTTACGCGCCCCCGTGCCCTTGACCGCGTTGGCCTCTCCGCATCGAACGAATGCGCCCCCAGTGCACCCGCTGTGGCGCGGATGCGCCCCCTACGCATCCGCGCCGGAAGGGTTTGGTATGGGTCGGATTCAGCACCGTGTAGTACCGCCGTTCGACGCGTTTAGAGCCCGTATGAGCGCGCTGGACGGCGGATTCACCCGCGGCGACGCCACGCAGGCCGTGCATACGGCTAGCGCTGCTTGGTCTCTTATGGTCGGGTCCGCGCTCGGCGCGACCGGTGCTATCGCATTCCTCCTCTGGATCGACCGCGCGATCGGGGGTCTTTGCTCTGGCGCGTCCCCGCGCGCGAAAAGCCCGCACAAGGTCGCATTCACCGCAGGGATTGGATTCGCGCCGGCGCACCCCTGGCCCAGTTCCGACGTGATCGCTGCTTTTCTGCGGGGCGTCTGATGGAAAAAGGTAAGCCAGGGGCTTTTGACGTCAGCAGCTCCGGCCTCCAACCGGCCACGGCCCCATATGAGTCCGATGGCGGCGTACACGCCCGTGAAAGCGCCGCGCTTAAGCCGCCAGCGCCTGCGGCCGATCGCGCCCTTGGGTCGTCAGCGCCTACGGTCAACCACATCCCTGGGGCGTCAGCGCCCGCGCCCGGCCATTCCCTTGGGTCGTCAGCGCTCCCGGCCGGCCACATCCTTCGGGCGCCTGCGCCCCCGGTCGACCGCACCCTTGAGGCGTCTTGCCCCCAGGACGAGCACACCATCGGGGCGTCGGTGCCCGCGGGTGACCACGTTCCAGTGGCGCCAGCGCTCCTGGCCGGCAGCGCCCTGGAAGGATCCGCACTTTCGGCCGCGCGCACGCTTATGCCGTCTACGACCGAGGCGTATGCGCGCGCCTTGACTCGTATTCAACGTGGTGTAGCCCACACGGGGGCGGCCCCGTCCAGGCCGGGATATTTCCACGCGCTTGTAGACTGGCTCGTGCACCACGCCCCCGGGATTCGACCCGGAACGTGGATGATTCGGCGTGCCGCCCTGCGGGACTACTTCGCCAGAGACGGCTCGCCCGAGGCTCTTGCGGCGGATTCGCGCCTAGAAGCGTTGTCGCCCAGGGATGGATTTAAGGGCGTGCGGCCGGGCACAACCCAGCGCCTCTATGCTGCCGCGTCTACCAGGCGGCGCCATATTCTGCCATCGCATTTGCGGCTGTTGACGCAGCGACTGGCTCTGCAGGCGCGGCCCCGCAAGGGAGATCGACTGGATCCCGCTTCCGTAGTGACAGTGGCGATTCGGGCATTTCAGGCTGCGGGCCTGCGTCCAAGTGAATGGCCTAGAGCCGAGTGGACTGCGCCAGGCTCCCTAGAGTTGAAGGTGACAAGAGCAAAGCGGCGCCAAGCGCCGCAAACCCTCCCATCTATGGCTGGAGCAGCTCCTCCCGCGAACGTGCCACGTGAGCGCGTTGTGCATATCGATCCAGAGGAGCGTTTGTGGGTTGACCTGTTCCTCGGGTATGTGGCGCGCGGCTGCGCGCAAGCTGGCGGCTACCATGCCTTCTATGAGGCAATGGATCGCAAGAGGTATGAGGTATGCCGGGATCTCGGCATCACGATAACCTTCTATGCGGGAAGAGGGCAGTTCGGGGCGGACAGGAAGAAGCGCAATGGGTTGAAGGCCGCTGCTGTAGAGATGGGCAACTCCCCGAGGAAGGCGTCCTCCTACTACGGGCCTATTGGAAAGGCTCGCCCGGGCGTCGTTCGCCCCAACGAGCGTTCGGCCGAGGTCGAGCGAGTGCAGGAAGCCCCGCCTTCGCCCGCATTCACCCAGGGTGAGCCCACAGACAACGGGTTCTTCTAAAAGTTGGACATGTCCCTGCTCGAGAACGCTCCTGGGGGCGGTTTCATGATCACAAAACGGCGCAGGTATGTCCTTGAAGTGGGCGAGCCTGTGTTGGCACGGCACGTGACGCTTTCGGCGTCGGCGGCCCGAAAGTATCCGAGCCTATGGCCGCTCAAGCGCAGCGAGTGCCTCTGCCAACGCCAGACCGCTACCACCATATTCGAGGTATGGAGATCGCGCACCACCTGGCATTGGCTCGCAGAAGGCGAGTGCGGCGCGCGAGGCTCATGCCAGCGCAAGCCGACTCTCGGAGCATGTGTCCGAGCTTGAGTTGGGGCGCGGGACCACGGCGTGCGATGAGCGCTCTCCCAGGAATGGCGCCAGGTTGCCGCGGTGAAGTTGATCGGAGCCATGCAGAGGCGGCGAAGGCGGTGTTGAAATGTCCGCCTCAGCCGGTGGACGCCAGCGAGCTCGACGAATTATCCCGCGCCCCGCGCGGTGCGCATACTGCAGCTGTTTCACCAGCTCTAACCCGTCAGGGCATCCGCGAAGCGGCGCAAGCAAGTGAGCAGGCGCGCCTAGCTTGCATCAGAAGAATGCAGATTCGACTAATGGTGGACTACCCATTCTCCTGGCGCCGTCGCTTCAACAAGGGCGGGTAGCGCGGCCCACGGTGATGCCAGCCACCGCAATCTGCTCACCAAGAATTGGGGGCGTGTTCGCCCAGGCCTTTCGGAGTGGATGGTTTTACGAGGGCAGGCCGGCGGGCCGCCGCAGTCCGATTCATGATGACAGTGGTGGTGGCGCGATCGCGCCGGCGCGTCGTCCCGCAGCGGGGCGCTGAGTGCCGGTTCCCCGCGACGAGGCGAGTATTACCCGTTAGGGGCGGAGAGTAACCCGGCCATAGGTCAGGTGCTATCGAGAGAGTAAGGCTTCAGCTCGTTCGACAAGCTGCCGGCGGGCTACCGCATCCCCAGGTGGCATGGTTTCCCCGTGGTGCAGCAGGACGTTGTCCAAGGCAGCGGACAGATCCGAGATGACGTCTCGAGCCTCTTCTTGTGGCAGGAGCAGGGTGACTGCGTCCCGTGGGGCAAGGGGGGTTAGGTATCAGCCTAGGGCTGTGGTATCGACCCAAAGCTTTCGGCGTTGCTCGGACTCAGGCGAAGCGGAGTCCTTTAGTGCGCGCGAAACCGCACACGCTGGTCGCCACTGGGGGCGCGAGCCCGCCCTGCAGTCGCCACGCAGCTGCACTTAGCCGGTTAGCGGTTTCGAAGAATGAAATAGACTTACCGCTCATACAAATATGTGAACGGAATTCGATCCATGGCCATTCTGCGGACTGATGAGTTGCCCCGAGAACTCGACGCGGCGGAACTGATGCCGGCGGAGCAGGAGACGCCCGCTGCGGCCCGGCCTCGCTTCCAATTTGTGGTGCCTGGGGTGGGGCCTGTCAACGCTGATTTCGCTCCACGACAGGGCAATCAGCGGGTGCAGACGGCGCACCGACCGCGCGCGCTGCCGCCAGCCGGCGCAGCTGTACACCAAGCGCCAGCGCGCCCCCGAACTGAGCGCGTGGCGGCGCCGGCAGGCTCGCGGCCGACCGCCCCCGCAGCACCGCGTCGTCCTGTGAACACCCGTCCTATCCCCACCGTTTCTCAGAAAGGTGTGATCGAGGACGACGCTGAAGTCGTGGCTGCGATGGCGCTGTCCGGCAGCGGGAAGACGACAACTTCGATTGGCTTTGCGGAGGCCAGGCCGAACGACAAGTTTCTGTACGTCTGCTTCGCGAAGGCCAACGCTGATGAAGCGAAGATGCGCTTTCCGCGGAACGTTGATTGCCGAACGGGCCACTCAATCGCCTACCTCGGGCTGGATCCTCGCACGAGGGCCCGTGTGCCGAAGTACTGGAATGCGCGGACGATTACCGATGACCTGCAGTCTCTGACCGGGAAAAGGCCGAGCTGGAATGAGGTGGCGGTGATTGGGCGCCTGTTTCAAGAGTTCTTTGCTGACACCGCCCCCGTGATTGACCTGGACTTGCACAGCGCCCGCGCCGTGGCGGCTGATCCTAAGGTGAGCATTGCACGTTTGCGGGAATGCGCCCAGAAGGCGAATGTGCTTTGGGAGGACATGAAAAACCCGCAGGGCAGCTGCCGCATTCCCCACGACGGTTACCTGAAGCGCTTCATTCTGGGCCGCCCGAACCTCGGGTTCGACCGCATCATCTTTGAAGAGGCGCAAGACGCCAACCCGCTGATGGCCGCGCTTGTCCTGCAGCAGCGCGAGTACGGTTCAAAGCTGCTGATCATCGGCGACGAGCACCAATCCATCTACAAGTTCCGCGGCGCCTACAACATCTTCAACCATCTGCCGGCGGATGCATCGGTACATACGTTGTCGGAAACCTGGCGCTTTGGGCCCGAGACGGCTGAAAAGGTCAATCTGATCTTGGCAGCGTTCAAGCCTCATGAAACCGCACGTGTGGTGGGTTGTGGCCAAGATCGGCCCTGGAGTGACAAGGAGTCCACCACCTACCTGGCGCGCACGAATGCCAAGCTCTTCGAGATGGCCGTGGCCCATGTGGAGTCCAAGAACACCCCGATCTACTGGGTCGGCGGTATCGGCAAGTACCGCGTGCACATGCTGTTGGACGCCTACGCGCTTTGGGAAGGTCGAGTGCGAGAGGTCAACGACGAGTTCTTCCGTGGCTATCTCAGCTGGGACGAGCTGCGGCAGTACGCAGACAGCACAGGTGATCCTGACGCCAAAATTCTGCACGCGCTGGTGGAAAAGTATCGACATCGCATTCCTGACCTCGTGGAGCGCATTGACTCTCAGGTCTCCGAGACCTTGGAGCGCGCTGCCATCGGGCTCGGCACGGGGCACGGTTCTAAGGGCCTGGAGTTTCCTCAAGTGGAGCTGTGCGACGACTTTGACAAGTCGTTCGAGCGGGCGCTGACGGCCTACCAGGCAAACGAGGTGACTCCCGAAGACGAGCAGGAGATCAACCTTCTGTACGTGGCGCTGTCCCGCGCAAAGTTCTGCGTCCGTCCAAACCCGGCCCTCGGGGCGTGGATGGACGAGGAACGGATCTACCAGCAAGAAGCCCAGGCGCAGTCCCACTCAAACGCCGAGACGATGAGCGATCGACCCTAGAGGCCGGCATCGCCGGCGTCGCGCGCCCGTGAACAACGAATCCATCCTGGCCCGCAGTTGCGGGTCGCCTTTCCAAGTAGGAGCCCTAAGTGCCTGAAATCGCAGACAACCAACCCGCCACCCCCGGCGCCGTCGCCGAGAGCCCCATGGTTGCGCTGGCAGTCCTTCGCTCGGCCCCCGGCAGCAGTGATAGTCAGCTCAACAACATCCTGGCCGGGGTATACGGCACCTACCAGGACGGCAAGTTCTTAGTTGACTCAGCGATTCGCCGTGCTGACGAGCAGTTCTTCGAATACACGCGGGACGCGTCCGAGGCGGCAAACGTCTCAATCTTGCAGGTGCCCGAAGCCTTGTTGCCGGTCGTCAAGGCCAACATTGGGGCGATGGTCCGGGCACGCTGGGCGGACATGTATGCGAGCATGCGAGCGGCTCACGCAGACGGCAGCGATATGGCGATCGCGCTGGACAGCGACCGAGACCGCGCGCTGCTGGCCATCGACGACATTTTGCGGGAGACCGGAGCACAAGAGGTGTTCGTAAGTCCCATGGAAGTCCAGGGGCTACTCGTCAACTTCCGGATGTCGATTCCTGCCGTGAGCGCCGATGGCGAGGTGCAGGATGCGCCCGTCACTGAGCGGCCGTACGGGCGCTTGCATGCCGCTGCCACGCTCACCAGCGCGGGAGCGGTCATCCCGTGTCTGGCAGACGCCGCATTCGGCGCCTTGGAGGCTGAGACCGCATCGTTCCCGGCGCACAACTCCGAAGACCGCGCGGACGGCGTGCTTCGTATGCGACTCGTGGCGCCCTCGGCGGAGCTTGCTCAAGGGTACGCCAATCTGGTCGCGCAAGATCCGAGCCTGCGGGAACTGATCTTTGCCCTGGGCCATCCGTCTGCCTTCCAACTGGAAAGCGTCGGCCAGCCCTACGCACCGCAGCAAGTCGATGCTGAGCAGCTGGCACACGCCCTCCGTTCCGCTGACCAGACACAACAGCAGGACGGCCTCGACGCCGGCGCGGCCGCACCCCAACTCGTCCCGCATGTTCCGGCTCCTGTGGCGCCCCCGCCGATCGATGGGGGCTTTTTCGACGACGAACCGCCGGCGCCGCCCGCGCAAATCGAGCGCCCGCGCGAGCGCGGGTAATCCTGGCCACCGGCCTCTTCATTCTTGGGTGAGCGACTATGGGGATAAGCTTCAACATTCCAGGCACCGGCCTGGTCGGTCCTGACACTCCAGCGAGAGTTCCGCGAGGGATGGCGCCGCGGCCGGCGCCTCGGCCGAGTTCCCCGTCACCGGCGACACCCTTCGCGGAGCGCCGGCCTGGCCCGGGGGCGGGCGGGGACGAGTCCGCAGTGGAGGCTCAGGCCCAGTCGCAACCCTCAGTTGGGGATGAAGCCGTCCCTATCGACGCACTCGAGCCGCCCGCCTGGCTGGACGAGGTGCCGCTTGTTGAGTCAGACGCCGAGGAAGGCGTTGGACACTGGCATGGGGACTTTGGTGAGCCCGAGCCCACTGCACTGCGACGGCGCGCTCTTCCACGTGCGAATCCAGCAGATTTCGAGCCTGAAGCGAGCTTGCGCTTTCACGAAGGGGCCCCCGAATCAATTCCGCTGGGTTCGGCATATTCGGAGCGGGAATGGGCGTCGGTGCGGGCCGGTGCTGACGTGCGTGCCACTGCTGTCGAGATCGATGTTGGAGGTGGCCGGGCGCTGGTTTCTGCCTCCTGGGACGAGCCCGGCAATGCGGTTCTTGCGGCCCTCGCGGCGGAGCGTGTTCGCTTGGTCGCGCCCGAGGCGTCTAAGCACTCCGAGCGCGCGTCCCTGGGGCGCGTTGTGCTGGCCGCGGATCCGGATCGGGTGGGGCGCTCTATCCACAATCTCGGGATGCCGGCAGGAACGACGAAGGTCGGAGGAGTCCTCGTTGATGAGGCCTCCGGCGAAGTCCTCGGGGATGCGCCCGCCCCCGAGCAGAGCCGCATGGACCTGGCGCGCGTGGCGCGTGACGCCGGCGCCGAGCTGCTTCTGTACACGACCCCGAAAGAGTGGATGTCGCTCCGAAGCCAACTCCATCAAGAGCGCGAACAGGCTTGGTATGACGATCGCCAGTTCTGGCCTCGCCAAACGCCCGTGGCCATCATCCATAGGCCCCTTGTCGTACTTGGGGACGACGCGCTGAGCGCTGCCCAGATGGACTGGCTGGCTGCCGCCGAACGCGACGTCGGTGTGATCGGGCCTGCAAGGCCGGGAAAGAGATGGACCGAAGGGGAGGCTCAGGCGGTCATGCGGTGGTTGGACATCGAGCGCAGCCGGCCGGAGAACCAGGAGCTAGACGAGGTCGGGCGAATCCGCCTGGAAGACATTGCGATCATGAGACTGGTCGATGAGCGGGCCCGGCCCGCACCCACGGCCACAGCATTGATCGAGTGTGGGGGAACGCTAACAATCATGGAGCTACAGGAGCATTCTGAGAACTCCGCGGAGAAGACCGCCCCCACGTACGCGCGTCCCCGAGAATAGAGGCGGAAACAGGGGGATAAGCCCCGTCTGCAAAACTCGCTGACAAACCTACAATCCAGCTTCGAAAAAATTCCCCGACGCAGCTGCTCTAGGGCATCGTTTCATTCATCCACCTCGGAGACGCAAGCTATGAGAAAAACCGTCATCGGTGCTCTGCTTTTAACTGCGGTCGTCGCAGCGCCCGCGCACGCGGCGTTCACCGCGTTGACGATCGATTGCAAGACGTTGCTCGGAAACGCCGGCAAAGAAGAGGCGCGTCCGGTCCAATGGCGATGGGATGGCTCTGTGATGAGTACTACGTATACCACTTACGAGAGGGAAGTGAAGACAACGAGCTTTAAACCCATTCAATTCGTACAACGGGACACAATCACTGGTCTGATCAAGTTCGATTTCGGCTTTGTGACTGGGATCCTGCCAAATGGAGACCGACAAGCTCGAACGTATCAGGTGTTCGAGCGCAACGACCAGTTATTTGCCACGGAAACTTGGAGCGTAGTCACCCCAGAGGGGGTTGTGCTATATCCGAGCCAGAACGAGTATCGCAATTGCAGCTAAAAGAAATCCTGACGCCTGCGGCTTTCTGAACTGGCCTGGCATGCCCTGGAGGTCAGCTTCTGGGGCAACCTTTTGTCCTCTCTCATCTGCCATAGAATCAATGAAAAGAAGCGTGATCTGCGCCCTGCTTATGAGCGCCATCTGTGTGACGCCGGCGAGCGCCGCATTCATCATCGAGTGCCAGACTACGGTGTATGGGTCCAAAGAACTTCCGCACCCAATCCAGTGGAAGTGGGACGGTGTTGAACTTCGAACTTCCTACAAACACGTGAATCCCGAAATAGTTTTCGAGCTCGCGCCTGTCCACTTCCAAGAGCGGGTGATCGACCGCGACGGGCTCGCCTCCCACGGACTTAAAGCCACCTTATACACCTTCGTTATGAGCGTCGAGCGCAACGGGGATCGAATGTCGCGATCGTTCATGGTCATGGAGGCGAATTCGAAGGTCTCACTTCTGGAGTCATCGGGGTTTGTCTCGGAAGCAGGTGGTCTACTGTCTGTGAAAGAAACAACCTACCGCGATTGCACTTGGCAGAAGTTGTGACGTCTTCAATCCGCGGTGAGCCGATTTTTCGATTGGGAACGTCCTCGCCAAGTGAATGACTGCGGGAGGCCTAGTAAGTCCAAGGGCGGCCCCACCTCGTCGCAGATAGCCAATGAATGTTCCGTGGCGGCGGCTACCGCGGAGCACCTTTTTTGAAGGTGTTCGCAGCGACGACTGGCCTCGCTGACGACGCGGTGCAGCGGATCCGCATATCTCATGCGTTGGTGGGCTGGCCGCGCAGGGGCAGATCCGACACCGATCTGCCCAGCTAAGCGCGCAGATCAGCGAAACCACCTCCCTGGGACACCGCGACGCACGCGGCTTTGGGTCTCATCCTGAACTCATTAGCGGTTGTTCCCGGCGCGATCGACGCAGCGAGGGTCATCCGCGTGAAGTGGTGAAGCACGCGCTGCAACTCGATGTGGTGGCGCCTACCGCTTCCCACAATCGCTTGAGGGGGAGCCGCAGCCGAGCACAGCCGACAACGCTAACGAGGCGATGACTGTGCAGCCGCCCTCGGTTTGCCGGCGCCGTTGGGCTTTTGTCACGCCGCACCAAATGGTCGTTACGACGACCCGCTCGAAATCTTCTAAATCGGACTTGGCTGCTCGCTATCGATCTCACACAAGGGAATCAGCGATGGCTTGTTCGAATTTTGATGCATTATGGCGCATTACATGGTCAATCTGATCAAATTCCCTCTTCAAGGCCAAGCGATATGAACGCTTGGTCGGCATATTCGCTCCCAAGGTCACCGAAGTAAGAAATGACGATGAGACGTCCGCCAGATCTGGATCACTGTGAACTTTGATATGACTCCGGACGACGACTTCTAGCAGATAAGTCTTGAACTGTGCAGAGAGCTTTTCGCTTGGAACGATTTTTTCAAGCATCGAGCCCAGCATCTTGGTGGCTTCCTTGGAAATATAGTGGCGATCAAACTTATTGGCGGTTCGGACAGCGTCGGGGATCTCAGAGTCATTAATCCGCGCACATTGCTCAGCCCAGTCAGTGGCAACTTTTACCAAGCGGTAGAGAAGGTAGTGGAATGGCGTCGGCCATTCTTGATAGTTGTCTTCGACCGACGGCACAGACATGTTGTCGAGGATTCTTTCCGCGAAGTGCGAAAAATAGTGCAACCACATATGGTCGTGTAGCCCTTGATGGATGCCCTCATGGACCATTATTTCGAAGAGTGTTATTCCGGAATTGATCGGGCATCGGAACCTGCTTATCTCGTAGTACGAGCCCAACGGTCTATTAAGTGTCTCGACGAGCTTACTATCTTCATCCAGCCGTCTGCATACCGCTTCACCGATTGCTCTGTAGAGACCATTCTTCACGGCCGCCTCTGCGTCGGCAAAGAAAAAGCGAAGCAACCTGTTTGCTTCCGGAAGACGAAGCCGATTTCCCACGCTTTGGTCCTGGTTGTTCTTTAACTCTACGTAGAGCCGGCTTCCGGACGCGTCGAGCAGTGCATCTATATAGTGGTCAATGAAATCGGAGCGCATCGCTTCATCGGCTTTAAGGAGCTTAAGGCAGAAATGTGGGTGTGCCACCGCGAGCTGGATAGTCAGCTCAGGGGAAGTTACTAGATTCAAAAGAATTTCATGGGCTTGCGTGGCGGGGTCATCGCGGGTCGTGCTCAACAGCTTCAATCGTTGAAGCAAGGCGATCAGGGCCTTCCGCCATGCAGGCAATCCTTTGGGCGGTTTCCCCCGCGACAACGCAGCCTTGTCGATTTCGCGCCTGTCGAGCCGCTCGATTAGGCGCAACAGCAGGGGCTGCTGCTTGCTCACTGACATGAGTTTTGGCAGTTGGGGTTCGACCAGCAGCACCAACTCGTCGTAACGCTTGGTGAGATGCAAGTGGTCGATCAATTCACGGAACACGCGAACTCTACTTCGGGCGAGAGTAGGAAATCGTGTGCGCCAAAAAAAGTAGCAAGCAAAGGACAGAAGAAGTAGGTAAACCGCACTTGAACTGTCGAGACCCCATTTCCACGGACCTAGGCTGTAATACATCCCAACCTTATCCAAGGCCGGTGCAAAAACCAGATAATGAATAAGCAGAAAAACCACGCCGCCGACAAACCAATCCCTCCAGGTCATGCAGAAGCGAAGTCGAAGCCTGCTGGTAGGGGAAATCAACGCCCACACGGCGGCGATGACGCCTAATATCGTGAGCAAGTTGGTAGTGTCAATTTGGGTAGGGGTTGTCATGAGCGATTTGTTCTTGCATCCATTCTTCTTCCTTCAAGGTTACATGCGTTACCTCATGTTTGTAAGATGAATATTTCAATCATGAGAATCAGAGGTGGTCATTTAATCCTTCAGTGGATCTTCCCTCCCTCGCACCTTGGCCAGCGCTGTGAAAGGGGCTGTAGTCGTGGTCGTCCTTAAGGCAAGGCAGATAGCAGGAGGCCGGTCTTTATCCCCCGTCCTTCGCAGCAGCGCTTACAGCGCGGCGCCGTTTTCACCTCGGTTGGAAGTCGCGGGACTGGGACTGAGCCCGTCAAACTGTCTTGCATCCTCTGGCATCAGTTTGAGGCGAGAGTGATGCGCGAACGCTGGTTTACACAGTGCGACTGCGACGGGTTTCCGGCTGCGGCTGGCGTAGAGCTGGCACACCAAAAGGCCAGGCATGCCCGGAGAAGGCCTTCAGCATGTCAGAGAAGAAGGGCTCCGACTTGGTTGGAGCCAGCAGACCCTCGGGATGGTGACCGGTTTCTCTGAGCACCAGGTCCAAAGCCGCCTCGAGTGGGGCAAGGCTGTTTTCCATGTACTGCCTGGCACGCGCGAGCGCGGATTCCAATGGCTGCTGCGCTTCGTCCAGACACGCCGCGCTACGTTTTGCCCACAGGGACGCGCTGCTCACGCCAAACCAGAGCCACCAAGTGGAAGCCTGCCGTTCGGCACGCGCCGGTTCGCGAGGTTCTGCCCAGTGATCCACATCGCCCTTCGAATCGCCCCATGCCAGCGCGTCGATCAACTGATCGGAGAATTCGCGGCCCACTCCCCAGTTCGACTTCAAGATCTCGATGTCGACCTGCAGGTTGACGTACTCGAGCACGTGGCGGGGTTCGCTGAAAACCTTCTGCGGCAGGGATTCCAGCATGGCGCGGAGAGTCGTCAGTGCATGGGGGGCGTGAATCAGCCAGCGCCAGCGTTGTGCCATGGCCGTGGTGGAGTCGAAACCTTCCTGAGGGTATTGGGCAAACGCAGACAGCCCGCCGGCGAAGCTCTCCTGACGTCGCCGGCGCAGCAGTGTGGTGCGCTGGACATGGAGGTTTGCGAGGAGGCCCGGTTGATCGAATTGGGAGACGGCGGTAGGTGCGCGCTTGCGGAGACGAGTCCGATGGACCACCGCCCGATGCTCTCCATCGTACATTGAGAAGGACACGCTCATGTACTCGGGAAGGGCATGGCTGGCGTTCGAGCCGAACCGGAGCTCCTCGAGCTCGTAGGCAAGATTTGAAAGCAGCCTACTTAGTTCTGCCACACCGCCCGGCTGCGCCCCCAACCAGTCTCTCAACGCCTGGAACTTGTCATCTACCAGAGCCGCGACGCGATTAGTGGCGGCCATGTTGGAGACGAGGGTGGCGGTCGCCCCGGCCGACGAGGCATGGACCAGGCCATAACGGCTGTTGTGGTGGACGACCGATCCAACCTCAGGCAAGTCAATCGCGAAATCCATCTGAATCAGCTCTGGATCCATGGAGCAACCGAGTGTCAGGTGCTCCAGCCACTTCATGATCTGCTCGATCATGGCTTTCGACTGATGCACGCTGCAACGGTCTCCCAGACGTTGCCAGATCTTCGCGCGGAGCAAATTGAGGCAGCGGTTCGCGTCGGGAATGAGGTCGGCGTCCAACGTGGGCTGCTGACGCTGATTGCTGGCGCGCTGGTGGAGAACGAAGCGATACGGCGTGCCCAGCAGCATCGGAATCAGCGCGTCGCGCAATAGGCGCCACTCCGGATGCGATTCCCAGGTGCGGTCGAGGAGAGGGAGGTTGTGGCGCGCCAGTTCGATCAGGAACGGTGCGAATTCGCGCCAGGAGCTGCGTATGTCGTCGCCGATCAGGGAACGAGTGGGGGGCATATCACGATTCCTTGCAGGGCCAGCAGATCCGCTGGCTGTGACTGGTGCGGCGGATCCGCCGACGTCGAATGACATCTCGAATGTCATTGAGTGGAAGAAAATGCCGCTCTTTGCTTGGTGTTTTCATTATGAATCAATATAATGATTCATACAAACCAGAATTTGAAACTGTCACGATTCCGGGATCACCCGACCGCCTGGCGGCGAAAGGATGTCCCGGCCCTTTCTGGTGGTACGCCACCCCAACTGGATTGATGCATCTCCGATATGAGCAAAGAGAAGAACCTGACCGCCGTGGGCGGTGACGATGGCCACTATGCGATCAAGATCGCCGTGATGCGGCCCGGCTCGCCGATCAGCACCTTTGCCATGCCCGCACGTGCTTGGCCCGGCAAGCTCACCTCCGCCGGCCTTACCGAGAGCGCTTCCGCTGAGGGTTTGGACAAAATCTATATGACGGCCGATAACCAGTACGTCACGATCACGGCGGACGATTTGCTGGGCAAATTCGCTGACACGCGGTCCAACGACTACCCGACCTCGGCAGTGAACCGCGCGCTGGTGCATTACGCACTGCGCCAAGCCGGCGTCTCGGGCCCGACCAGCTTGGTGTCTGGTTTGCCGGTGGACCGTTTCTACCTGGGCGAGGTGCCCAACAAGGATCTGATCAACGCAAAGCGAGAGAATCTGCTCAAGCCGATCTCGTGCTTGGCAGACATCGACGTGCCCGTGATCGAAATGCACCAGGTGCTTTCGGAGGCTGTGGCTGCATTCTTCGATCAACGCTATGACGAAGACGGGAAGGTCAATGAAGAATTCCACGAGCTTTCGAGCTTGGCGCCCGTGGCAGTCGTTGACGGCGGCGGCAAGACGCTGGACATCGCGGTGGTGCGCGAAGGTGGGATGGGTCTGTACAAAGATTTGTCCGGCACTGCTGATGTGGGGGCACTGACACTCTACGATCGCTTGAACCAGGAGCTGCGCAAACAGTTCAGCCTGGGTCAGGACATCGCGATCAAGTATCTCGAGCATGCAGTGAAGACTGGGCAGTATCGCCTCTACGGCAAGCCGCAGGATGTGCAGAAGCTCGTTGACGGCATGCTGGAGGAGTTCTCGGATCAGATCCGCTTCGAGGTAAACAAGCGGCTCAAGGACGCCTCGCAATTCGGGCGCACGATCTTCGTGGGTGGCGTTGCAGAACTCCTGGGCAAGTTCCGAGCCCGCGTGTTTCCCGGTCTGCCGGAAGAGGCGATCATGATTCCGGCCAATCCGGGCTTTGCTAATGCCCGCGGCATGGCGAAGGCGGCCTACCTGGCTGCGCAGCGCGCACGGGCATAAGTATGGCCAAGCAGCAACCTAGCACGGACATGGTCCGATTCCAGCTCAGCCAGTTCCCAGATCTGATGCCGCTGGCTGATCGTGTGGGGGCGGATGGGGAAGGCCGCGGAGGCTTGGTCCGGGAAGTCCGTCGCTTGGTGCGCTTGGGCATGGCGCTGGAGTCAGTCGGCATCGGGTCCCGCGAAATCCAGGCGCTGATGGATGGTGCCCTGCAGCTTGTGCCTACCGGCGTGCGCGGCGGGCTCCTTGCCCCCCAGTCGGTAGCTTCGCAGATCCCTGACGTGGCTCCGCCCGCGGCGCGCTTGGCTCACGCCATTGGCGCCGTGCGGCGGGATGACAAGTCGACTCTGGAACCGGCGGCAGAGGACTCGCCGGCGGCGTTTCGACATCCCGCGCCGGCACGGGTTGCGTCACCGGGCGCTTCACCTGCCGCGGCGGCGCCGGTGGATGATCCCGTTCTGGACGCATTCATCGTATGAAGGAAATCTTCCTAGATCGTTGTCTTTCACCGGTGAAAGAAGAGTAGGGGGCGCGCAAGCGCCCCCTTTTACATGAGTCCGGCGGTTCAGCGCCGCCTCAAAATTGTGTGCCACATGTCACAGGCCGCTAGACAGTATGAGCTATTATTACGACGCATACTATTAAAGGCTTGGACGCGCTAATGGCCAGACCCCACGGTTTTCAGAAATTTCCCCATTTCAAACAGCTCCTGCGCATCACTGCGGCGGTCGCCGTGGTCGTGACGACAGGCTGCTCCAGTCAAGGCCAGAACCTCGGTAAGCCCGGGGAAACCGCCAAGGCAGTTCGACTCCAGCTGGAGGGCGCCCTGGGCCGCGTGCAGTCGCAGCCCACCTGGAGCGATGCGGCGGACAACGCGGCCCCGCGGCCGAACTTTGCGAGTGACTCCATTTCGGTGGCGTGGCAAGGCGATGCAGCCGTCTTCCTTAACGAAGTGGCCCGCCAGCGGTTTCTCAAATTCACGGTAACTGGCCCGCAGCCGCGAATGCCCATCTACATCTTTGTCAACGCTACCCAGATGGCCTATCTCGATCTGCTTCGCGATGTCGACAAACAGTTCGGCCAGCGCGCGAACGTCGTGCTCGGCGACGGGTACATGGAACTTCGGTACCGATAGGGCAGACGAATGCAACCGAAACAGCAATATGCCGCCCGCGTAACCTTTCGCAGGGCCATGCTCGTTGCGGCCGTCGCCGCCGCATTCGGGGGCGCGCCCGTTTGCGCGTTTGCCCAGCAGAGCGAAGCGCTTAGCTCGCTGATGAATGCCTCAGCTGGCCGCGTAGCGCCGCGAATATCGCCCGTCCGTGAGGCGATATTGCGACCGACCGCGCAAGCCTTGGGCACGCAGACCGGGATGATTGAGGCAGCGAACGAAATCCTGCAGGTCGTCAACGACATGGGCGGCACGATGGATCGGACCTTCCGCTTCGGCGACCTGGTCATGGGCCAAGGCGTGCTTCCTCCGGTTGTTGTCGCTTCCCACAACTCGGCTTCCATCGGCGAAGGCGCAAAGATGATGCGCGTTGCCGGCAGCGTCTACAAGATCGAGGAGCCGGCGCGCTTCTTTACGGGTGCCCCGTCTTGGCGCGACTGGCTCCTGATGGGTCTCCTGGCTCAATCGGGTGCGCCAGAGCTGCCGGACAATCCCCAGCTGTTACCTCAGGATGACAAGGAGCGGGCCTACTGGCAGGAAGTGGTCCAGAAGTCCTACGTGCTGGGGCGTGAGCAAGCTGCACGCATCTTCGAGGAGAACCTCGCCGGCCTGGAGCGCACCTACCTGGGCATGCGAACCTTCTACGAGCTCCATGGCCGCGGACTGGTTTCACTGCCGCGCCTGGCCACAACGCAGGATGTGGTCAATCAGACCGACGCCAACACCATCGTCGTAGGCGATACGGTCTTCCGCATCACGGTGCCAAGCTCGTTTAACACAGACACGAACAACTGGCGGCCGACCACCGGTACCACTCCGACGCCCGCCATTCCCGCTCAAAGCGTGAATCTTGCCAACCCGGCGTTCAAACCCTACGTGCCCGCGCAAGCACAGCCCTTTGCGCCTGCCGCGCCCCCTGCTGGGGCTGGTGGCGGCGCGGTGCAGACCGCCCCCGTCGTCGCGCCCGCGCCCCAGATGTCACCGGCACCGGCGGACACTGGCTGGAATCAGGTACCTCAACAGCCTGCACAGGCAAACCCAGGCACCGAGCAGGTGATCCGAATTCGCATTGGGCAGGGCGGCGGCGTGACAGACGCGTCCTCCTACGCTCCAAGGCCGATTCCGGCGGCAAACCCGTATCGGGTAACTAGCTCGCTGCTGGTTGGCGTGGCCTTTAATGCCGACCTTCCAGCCATGCTCCCAGTCCGCCAGTCACCGGTCGACGAGGCGCAGGTCTTCTCGATGCCTTCACAACTGCTCCCTCACGCGGAGCCAGCTCCCTCCGCAACTTTGCCGCAGGTCCGGCCAGCACCGAAGGCCGAGACCGTGGTCGGAGATGCTTCGCCCGAGGAGCTCGCCCGAAAACGGGCGGAGCTTTACGCGAAGGCTTACGCGGACGAGTTCCAACGAGCGTACGCCGCAGCGGCGAATGCTGCTCGCCAAGTTGTTGCTGTGTCTCAGCCCAACGCGACCCGAGAAAGCCGCGAGGCCGTTCCTGGCGGCGCCCCGGTGCAGTCACCGGCATTGGCACCTCGGCGCGTCGCGCAAGGCGCTCGTTCGTATCAAGTGCAAGTGGGCGACACCGCTTACTCAGTAGCGGCCCGCTTCGGCGTCAGCTGGCAGTCCCTGCTGGAGAAAAACGGCCTGCAAACGCCGGCGGACGTTTCGCCAGGGGTGACGCTCCATATCGGCGCGAGCAGGGGCTGACATGGCGCTTTTCGATGGCGAGAAAAAACTTGCTCAACTGGTCCTGCCACCTGGCTTTGGCGGATTTGACTTTGAGCTGGCCCTCCAGAGCGCACACGCTATGGGGATCTCGGACCTTACCTTCCAGTCGAAGGACTACGTCTTCGGCCATGATCAGGGCAGGTGGGTGCGTCTGAACGACCGCAGACTTGAGCATCGAGAGTTAGAGCAAATTTTGGCTCAACTGTACGGCTCCACGACTGGGAGCGCACGCCTGCTGGATCGTGACTTTCTGGACTTCGCCGCCGTCATTCAAGAGAGCCCGGGTTCCGAATCCTGGATCCGCTTCCGGACCAACGCGACGCTTAGCTACATCAATGGCCAATCGAAGGGGTTCTCGATAACCATGCGCCGTATTCCAGGCGCACCGCCGAGATTCGAGGATCTGCCGCTGCCGGCTGAGCTGCGAGACAACTTCCTCATCGCTGAAGGTCTAGCTGCTGTCATTGGAACGACGGGCTCGGGCAAGACGACCTTACTGGCCGCGGCAAATCGCGCGCGCTTGGAAGGCGACAACCCGGTTCGCATCCTCATCTTCGAGGACACGCAGGAGTACATCTACGACGGCTTGGCAGGCGGGCGTATGCCTGAACCCTCCCAGGCCATCATTGGCGACCACCTGAAGTCCTACGACCAGTCTGGGCCAAACGCAATGCGGCGCAAAGGTGACGTGATCATCGTTGGTGAAACACGCGATCGCGCTTCGATGACCGCCTGCTTCGAAATGGCGGCGTCCGGGCATGCGACCTACCACACGTCGCACACCAAGACGCCAGACACCTATTTCACTCGGACCGTGAACATGTTCCCTGAGGAAGTGCAGCCGGACCGTGCGTCGCAGCTCGTCGAACTCTGCCGCCTCATCTGCGGCCAGAAGCTATATCGGGCTTTGGACGGGCGCAAACACGCCTTGCAGTCATGGGTGGTGCTGGATCGTGAATGCGTGGAAAAGCTCGAATCCGTGGAGTTCAAGGACCGCGCTCGTCTGATCCGAGGATTGGTCGAAGATCGTGGTGCATCTTTCCGGCTTCAGGCGCTTCCCGAAGTGCGCGAAGGCCTGATCACCTTCCGGACTTTCATGAACCTCACCGGGATGACACCCCCCGAAGGGCGAGAGTTTCTCCAGCACCACGGAATTGATAGCCAGGCGCTTCCCGCGAACGAATTCACCGTCGAGGCGGCAGCATGAAGCGCGCGGCCTGGACCAAAACAGCCTTGAATGTGGGGCTTCCGTATACCGACATCCCAGCCTACGTCGTCTCACCACTCGTTCTTGCATGGGCGACGCCTGACGCAGTTGCATCCTATGTCGCTTGGCCATTGGGCCTAGCTGGCTGCGGATGGCTCCTCTATCTGAATCGAGTGAAGAAGCGAACCCCCGGGTGGGCCATGCGGCGCCTGCGGTCCTGGATGCGTGGCGCGGTTTATCACGCACGGCCGATCTGGCATGTGAGGCGCATGTCCCGCCCGACATCGCCAGAGATCGCCCTGGGAATTGCGGTGGCAAAGCTTGATGACGAGATGACCGCCTTCGGGTTTGAGCCGGCGACAAGCAATGCACCCCGGCCGGCTGAGGCGCAAACCAAGAAGCCAAGCAAGGCCAACAAACGTACCGATCAATCGAAGAGGAAGAACAGCCAATGAAGCCCATCGCGATGCCGATCCACACCCTACGTGCGCTCCTGGGTGGCGTGCTCGCAACTGCGTTGTGTGCGCCCTCCATGGCCTTTATTGATGAACGAAGCCCTCCGCCGCCGGCGCCGGTCCCGTTTCAACCGGGCGCCTCATCGGTGCCGATCGCGAGTGCTCCCCTGACCCTCACCACCGCGCCCGCCGCCGGCCAGCAGCAAGTTGCCGGCTTTGGCAGCGCGGCCGCGCCGGGCAGCGGCGTGCTGAGCGGCTCGTTCACCGAGATGGCTTGGCTTGCTCCCATTCCTGCCTCCGGTGCGCCAGGGCAGATGCCCCTCTCGGTCGCGATCATGCAGGCAGTTCCGCCCGCGATTGGCACAGTCCAGCTGGATGGCGATTCAGCGGCGTTCTCTCGCATGGTGGTGCTTCCCTCCGGAACCTCATATCAGGCGGCGCTCGCCTCCGCAGCACAACAGGCCGGCGTGCGCATCGAGCGGTATCTGAAGACTTTCCGAGTCGTTGACCTGGCGGCCGGCCAGCCTGGCCGCTCGGCGGCATCTGGCGTCGCGCTGGGTGCTGCTTCCACGGGGGCGCAGTCGATGGCGGACATGGCCCTGGCGCCGGCGGAGATGGCGCCAGTGGCAGCACCGTCGCGCCCCCCGTACACCGTCTCTGTGAGCGATGTGAATCTGCGGCGCACGCTGGCACGCTGGGCCAAGACCGCAGGATGGGTGTTCGAACCGGAACACTGGCAGGTGAAGGTCGATATTCCGCTCACCGCCGCGGCCTCCTTCAGCCCGGACTTCAAAGAGTCCGTGCAGGACCTCTTGTCCTCCAGCGAGCTCGGGGACACGCCGGTGCACGGCTGCTTCTACACGAACAAGGTTCTGAGGGTCATTCCCTACACAGAAAGCTGCGATCGCACTGCGGGCCGCTAACGCCCGGCCCACTCAAGAAAACGGATATCGAGAACCCCATGAAGAAGAACTACCAACGCTTCGCACTGCGTACGGCGGGACTGGTGGCCGCGCTCGCGGCATTGAACGGTTGCTCCGCGATTCAGCACTCGGATCGTGTGCTGGATTCGTCCAAGCGTAGTCGGGAAGATGTCGCTTCCCAGATCGGCAACTACAAGTCGAGCATTACGGATCGTGATCGCCGCATGCATGCCAACCAGGTGGATAAGCCCTGGATCGTCGGGAAGGCCGTGCCGCTGGGACGTGAAGTAACTTTGCCGGCGGCCTTGCGCCGAGACGTGAACACCGCCCTCATGTTCAAGGGAGGCGCGACGTCGTTGCAGACGATCGCCGAGCGGATCCAACTCGCCACGGGCATCAACACCCGGGTAACCCCAGATGCCTTGATGGCGCAGGAAGCGTTCGCGCCGAGGCTGGAGGGGGAGAAGACTGAGAACCTGCAGCCTCTGATCCAGATGCCCAGCGTGGCGCAATTGCCCGACGGCATTCGCCCGCTTCCCGAGGCGCTCGACGCGGTGGCAAACCGCCTGGCGGTTCATTGGAAATATGACGATAAGACATCGGCGATCGTCTTTTACCGCGTGGAGACCAAGGCGTTCAACGTGCGCGCCCTGCTGACGATGGCCACGGTAAACGCTGGGATCGGTCTGGACGGCAAGTCGGGGAGCTCCGGATCTGCGGACAGCAAGTCGGGCAGCAACTTCGATTCGACGTCAAAAACCGACTTGAAGGGCGAGGAGAAGATCAGCCCCATCGAGTCGGTGATGGGTAAGGTCAAACCATTCCTCAGCAAGGCTGGAAGCATTGTCGCTCAAGCCAGCGGAACCAACTCGATCGTGGTCACCGACACGGTTGAAGTGCTGCGAAACATTGACGAGTTCCTCGAGCGCGAGAACCGCATGTTGACTCGTCGTGTTCGACTTGTGTTCGAAGAAGTGGTGGTATCGGTGAATGACCAGCATGACGCCGGCATCGACTGGCGGCTGATTTACTCGACGGCCAGCGCGGCCGCGGCGGGCGCCGCCCCCACGGGGACGATGAGCACGGCAGCTGGCACGATCGCGTCTGGAACGGTCGGAAGTGGGCCATTCAAAGGGTCGGACGCGATCATCAAGGCGCTTGACGAGATTGGAACGACCACCCGCTCCACCGCGATTCCGTTGTCCGCACTGAACCGTCGGCCGATCACCTACGCTGACCGGAAGACCTTTTCGTACATCAATGAGGTCCAAACCACGGGCCTGACTTCCTCGGACTCCAGCAGCGGCTCCTTCAGCACTGTGCCGAACGTTTCTGTGCGCCAGAAGGACGTGACGGTGGGCCAGTTCTTGACCTTGGTTCCCGATGCGCAGGAAGACGGCCAGATTCTTCTGACCATCTCCTACGACAGCACCATCAACGACCCTCTTCAAACCATCAAGTTTGGCGATAGCAAGAACGGGATCGAGATCCAGCAACTGACTGTGCGCGGCAATGGGATGGTGCAGCAGGTGGCTCTCCAGTCTGGTCAGCCTCTCGTCATCGCTGGATTCCAGAAAGACCAAGACCAAACTTCCCGCCAACGTTTCGACGAGAAGGCACCCATTCTGTTTGGGGGCGCCAATTCGACGAACAATCAGAAGCTCTACAACCTCATCATCGTCACCGCCCAGGTGGAAGAGGGGCTGTAATCATGGCCATCTGGCGCGGCGGCAAAGCCGCGAAATCACGCGACCTTTTTTCGCACGCCTTGGTGCAGGAAGACAATCGGACGCTCGTCTTCGGCGTGGACTGGGCTCCGTTGCTCGGAAGTCGCACCGACTCGGTGGCGCGCAAGAATGCAGCTCAGCTGAAGGCGACCCATTACACCGTAATCACCAACAACGGCCAGACGGGCTTGGGCACCGTCAAGTTGAGCAGGGCCGAAAAGAAGCTGATTCGAAAACGGAAGATCTTCCCGGCCGCGGCTGCCTTCGCCATATTCCGCCCAATGGGTACGGCGGTTGGCTTCTTCGCCTTGGACGATGGCCGAATTTGGCTGGTCCTCTCCCAAAACGGGATGATTCGGCGCAATGGCGATCTGATCTACGACGACGAGGATACCGCCTGGCAGCGTTATCACCAGCTCCAGGCAGAGGCTCAGGATCCTGAGAAGAATGGGCCGAACTGGTCGTTCTACAGCAACCTGGACATCGCGCAAGTTGAGCATATAGCGCTCGAGGAACTGCTGAACGTCGAAATCCGGCCATTCGAGACCCGACATTTCAGCCTGGATCAGCTTCCGAAGCCAGTCAAGGTTTGTCTCTGGTTGGTTGTCGGATTCTTCGCAGTGAATGCCGCCATGGATGCCATCCAGGCTTGGTCTCGTGATCGCCGCCTCGCCGAACTCCGCGCAAACATGCAGGACCCGGAGCAGGCTTGGCAGGCGGCCATCAGCGAAGAGGGGCAGCACAAGCGTGTTGACAGCCTCAAAGGGGTCGAGGCCCTGTACCAGAAGTTGATCGAAATCCCGCTCGATGTGGCGGGCTGGCGATTGCACGAGGCGACCTGCGAGGCGGGGGGCATGCTCTGGCAGTGCAGAGGGACCTTCCTTCGAAAGGGATACGGCGCCACCAATGATCAATTCGAGGCGGCACTACCCAAAGGCTGGAAGGCTCGTTTTGATCCATTGGGGACCGCCGAAGGGGTCTGGTCTTTCAGCATCGTTGGAGCTAAGACCGGCGTCACGGCGGCGAGTTTGCCCACCCGAGAGAAGATTCTCCGTTCACCGGTTAGCCAGCTGCAATCGATCCTGCCTGCGTTCACGTCGATCCGGCTTCCGAACCCAGAAGCGTGGAACGTTGCGACGCCTGTGGACGGGAACGGAAAACCCGTGTCGCGGCCAAGCAATCTCGCCGTTCCAGGTGCGATTCCGCTAGTCCTGGAAGGTCCTCTGCGTTCGCTTTCTGTATGGGAAGTGGAGAGCACGCCTACTGCGATCAGGAAGATTGTGATCAACCGCGTCGACGCGGAAGTAAAGCTGAATTCCAGCCCCCTAAAGATGACATTGACTGGAGACTTGTATGTTCAAAACGCGAAATGATCGCGGCATGGGTGGCGTGAAGAGTGCCCTGGCGATTGCGACCTTCGTGGCGAGTGTACCGGCATGGGCGCAGAGCCAAGCCGCCCCCAACGCAGCCGCTGCGGAAAAGTCCGCTCTGCAGCATGTGAAGGGCCAGGTTGGCAATCTGCTGGATCTGGACGCCCAGATTGCTGCAGACAAGATGCGCCTGGAGGCCGGCTTGCCCACCCAGGCGGACGCGCAACGCCAAGCGGCAGCAAAGCACGAAGAGGCGCAGGCCGTACAGCAGCGGGTTAACACACCGCCCCCACCACCTGCTCCACCGCAGGTTGAAGCCATTTATGGCGTTGGCGGGAAGCTGACCGCCGTTGTTTCTTACGGAGGCCAGCAGTACGAGTTTCGGAGCGGCCAAGCGTTTGCCGTCGGCCAGAATAATGGCCCCCGCCTGAAGTCGATCAGCGGTCGGTGTGTGACTGTGAGCTTTTCCGACGCCACGCGGACCGCCTGCTATCGGCATGACACGAATCTGGGTCCGGGCGAAGTGCCCACGACATACTCGCGCAATGGGGGCCCCACGCCGCGCCAGGATAGTTCCTCCCAGGTGGCAGCCCAGTTTGGAGTCATTCCTCCGCCGCCCCCATTTCTTTCCAAGTAACACAGCTCAAGGACGATTCAATCCATGGGTCTATTCAGTTTCCTCCAGCCTAAGCCGACGAGCTCGGCCGGCGCCCGCGCATCGACGGTGAAGAAGGGAGTTCGCCCCGTTGAGCCAGGAGTGAAGGCCGGACCGTCTGCATCCAGGACTCCGCCGACGGGAGAGCGACGGGCGGCCGACGGCAGCAGGGCGGTGCGCCAGACGCAGCGCCCTGGCCCCTCGACAGGTGCACCGGTTGAGCGCAGGGAGACCCCGGGAAACGGTGGCGCCACGAATACAACATCCAGCGGCGGGGCCTCCGCGCCGACCGTTATTGCGTCCGAGAACGACCTCGCAAAACATGTGAGGTTTGAAAAGGCGATCTACAAGGAGCTCGACCTCGTCCCTGCCATTGCTTCAAAGGTGTGCCCCATCCTCTTGGATTCGCAGACCGTGGTGCTCCTTTGCCTACCTGAATTCATAAATTCTGACCAGGCGGACGAAGTTGAGAAGCAGGTGGCGCAGCGGATGCAGCGTCAGATGGCCGATCCGCGTCGGATCGCCGTTGCCGTGCCGAGCATCCTGAATGCCATCATTCGCGAGCACATCCACAAGGAGACCCTGCTCAACCGCCGGAAGATCCTCGCCAGCCCCGAGCGGACGGCGATGATGAGCTTGCTCGAGGACATGATCCGCTGGGGCGAAAAGCACAACGCGTCGGACATTCACCTAAACGTGTTTGACGATCGGCCCTACTCGGAGGTCAAGTTTTCCGTAGGGGGAAGTATGTGTCCGTCGAACAGTTTGCAAAGATGCCGACGCAGCAACTCCAAGAGATGCTGCGTGTGGCCTTCATGGAGGTCAGGGGAGCCGCGCAGTCCACGTTTCAGCCGCTTATGGAACAGCAGGGCCGGAGCACTCATACCTTGGAAGGCGGAAAGCGGGTGATGTTGCGGTGGGCGACCTTGGCTGCGGACGCCGGCGTTTCAGTCACGACCCGACTGCTCCAGCTGGACGTTGACGAGAAAGCGAAGACCTTCAAGGAGCTCGGCTATCTTCCGGCGCATGAGCGGATGATGCGGCGTGCTCGAATGACAAACGGCGGCGCAGTTGCCATCGCTGGCATCGTCGGATCAGGTAAATCGACGTCTTTGGCCACCTGGATCAGAATGATTCCGGAGGACCGGAAGATCGTTACCTTTGAGGATCCGGTTGAATACATCCTGCCCAACGCGATCCAGAACACGGTCACGCGGCTGGCTGATATCGACCCGTTCGAGGAGAAGCTTAGAACGGCGAAGCGAAGTGCGATGCACGATTTGATGATCGGCGAGGTTAGAGATCTGATTACCGGTCGTGCGTTCATGGATCTCACAGCCTCGGGCACGAACCTATACACGACGACGCACGCAGGTAGCTCCGTCCAGATTCCCGATCGCTTTGCGTCAGAGGTAATTGGGGTGTCGCGCGACTTTTTGGCCTCGTCTGGCATTCTCAAGCTGCTTGTCTATCAAGCACTGATCCCAAAGCTGTGTGAGTGCCGTCATGGCTTCGACTACCTCATCAAAGAGGGCGGGAAGGACTCGGAAGGCCAGTACCAAGATGGCGACTTCTGGCGCGAATACGCGGACCGCATCGACCGCTTGTACAGGATCGACACGCTGACCAACGTCAAGGTGCGCAATCCTGATGGCTGCCCCAAATGTAGAAAGCAAGGCTTCGCGGAGCTCTTCGGATTGAACGATCGCACGGTGGTCGCGGAGATGATTGAGCCGGCGATTGACGACCACGCGCTGGAGCTGATTCGAAGAGCCGACAACGCGGCTCTACAGCGGCACTACTTTGGTCGCACCGATCTCGATTACACGAGCGAAGACATGAACGGGAAATCCGCGATGGACTGCGCAATTTACAAGGCGTTCTTGGGCGAACTCGATCCCAGAGAAATTGAGCCTCGCTTCAAGTCCTTTGAGACGGTGGAAGTCGCTCGCGAGATCGCCAAAAGGAGAAAAGCATGATCGGAGCATTGCATCGGTGGGCATCTGACCTGGGGCAGTTCTCAATCAAGCATCATCTTGCCGTCAGAGGCTTCCAGAAGCGCCGCGCCGACTTCTACGAGAATCTGTGCGACACCATGGAGGCGACCGCCGGAAAGAAGACGTTGCAGAACATTCTGCAGGATGACTGCGAGCGCTATGGTGGCGTTTCCACACTGCGTGGCTATCTGTCCGATTTCCTTGCCACCCGCTTAGTCAGTGATGGCGAGGGCAAGCTCAGTGAAACCTTGCGGGATATTGCGCCCGAGGAAGACATACTGATTCTGGGAATCGCGGAACTGGCCGGGCCAGGCGCTCTGGAGCAGGCGCTGCGCGACCTTACCGATTACACGCGCTTGATGGAGCGGGCGAAGGCGGCGTTCAGGTGGACAGTTCTGACCGGAGTTCTTTCTCTGGTGATCCTGGTGGTCATGCTCTTCATCATGGCGTTTCTCACCTACCCGCGCCTGGCGGATGTTTTCAGCATGCTGCCGACGGACATGTGGCGAGGAACCGCGGCAAGGTTCAGGAGCACGGCTCGCTTCCTTTCGGACAACCTGTTTCTGATCCTGGGTGTCGGTGGCGTCGTCGTCTACTTGTTCGGCTGGTCGTTAAAGAACCTCACTGGATCTATTCGCGAGCGCCTCGAGGATCGGTTCGTATGGCGCGCCTTTCGCGACTTTCAGGCAATACGTTTCATGATGACTCTGTCCGTCATCCTCAAGCCCAGGCAGGCAAACACGATCAGCATGCGCGACGGCATCCTGATGCTAGGGGATGCGAAGAATCCTTGGTTGAACTGGCACATTCAAAAAATGATCGCCCGAATCGAAGAAGACCACGTCACGGGGGCGGAGACTTTCAATACCGGAATTCTTCCCCAAGAGCTCTACTTCAATCTGGCAGATGTATGCGTTACCAACAGCATTGACTCTGGGCTGCAGAAGATCAGACGCCAGATCGAGGTCCGCGTTTTGGCTGATGTGGCCAAACGTGCGGTGGTGGCGCGATGGGTCATGTTCGGCATCTCCATCGCGGGCCTTATTGGCATTACGGGCTGGCACTTCGCGACCATCGATAGTCTCCGACGCGCACTTCAGACTTTCTATATGTCCTCTTGATTGGGACGAGTTCCGATTTTTTTTAAACGATGCCCTGCATTTGGGCACTTCGAATTTTAGAAGAGGTAAACATGCTTGCAATACACGCTTCGAGCAACGCTGAAACGGCCAATAAACTGGTGAAAAGGCGGAAGCAGAGCGCCAATGGCTCCTTGCTGACGGATATCGGGGTTGGCTTAGTAATTCTTGCCGTGATTGCGATCTTCTCGATCCCATACGTGAACGAGTACCTCATTGACGCGAAAACGCCGAAGGTGGCGGAAGATCTGCGGCGATTCATGGCCAGGAACCGGATCAACGGGACTGCTTCTGCTGACCCCAATACGGCGTTTTCGGCCGCTACTCAACGGGCGTTTGCGCTAGCCCTCTCCGGCTCGACCACCATGTCGTCGAACAGGAACACTTTCGTCGTTCAACACAACTTGGGCAGCGGTGGCGTGATCCTGTATGCAGGCGCTGACGGCGGCAAGGGCTACACCCTCACGCTGGATAAGGTGCACCAGGTCGCCTGCGCTTCTCTCGCTGGAATCTTGAACCGTGATTCGAACAAGATCTCGATCAACGGGCAGGAGCAGAAGAACACCGAAACTCCAGTCAACTTCAGCGCCACGACCGCTGAGGCCGCATGTGTGGACGGCGAGAACAACACGATGGTGTTCACGGCGGGCAACTACGAGATCAACGCGGGATCTCGCTAAAGGCGCGAGCGGCTCGGACTGAGGGCGGGAAACTATGGATTGTTCGCAGAACTACGGAGTAGCCATGAAGTTGTGTAAACGCCCTTTGGCACGGGCAAAGCGACAGGCCGGCTTTGTGTTGGCCGAACTTGCTGTCGTTCTGGGAATCGTAGCCATCGTGGCCGTCCTTGGCGCGAGCAAGATAAAGAATGAGCTCGACGACACCGTGGCCGAGTTTACTGGGACCTATATGCTCAGCATCAAAGGTGGACTCGACGCGTTCTTGAGCAGCACGTTCGACGATATCGCACGAGCAAATTACGATCGCGTGCGCACTGGTACAACGGCCGGACCTGGCGGTTCAGGACGACCTGGCTATCCGACCTTTCGTCTCGAGCAAACTCTTGGCGATGGCAGCCAGGAGTTCTCGCTGAGCCTCATTGACCTTCGGCGCGCCAAGAACGTCCCCGGTGGCTTCCCGGCCACGGCCCCGCTCGGAAACCAGCCGCTCCTAAAGATCATTCGGTCCGGCGGCGCGACGTGTCCTGGAACGCAATGCCGGATTGACGCGATGGCCTACACTGCGCGGCCTCTCAATTCTGGAATCGCGACGTTTGGTGACTCGGCGATGGTCGGCAAGTTTCTGATGTCCACTGCCGGCTACGGCATGGCTGCGCAGGTGGAGAATCCGGCAGAGCTGCGCGGGGCGACGGGCACCTTTCCCAACCCGGTAGACCTGGGAACTGACGGCATCGTGGGCGTCCACGCGCTGCTCGACACGACGATGTATGAGCAGTTCGTTCGCATCCGAGATACGCGAGATCCTGACCTGCAGGGCAATCTGTCCGTTGCCGGCACGACCAACTTGAACGTCGTCAATGTGAGCGGCGATCTAGGTGTGGGTGATGACGGCACCGGGCAGCATTGCGTAGAGCTCCGGCCGGAAGGGCGGGTCATCGTGAACTGTGAGGGGCTGGTCCAAGCATCTAAGGGTGAATTCGACGGGGTGAAGCAAACCGTTGTGGATGGCAATCTGGGGGTCACGACGAAGGGGCTCGTTGACACCGATGAGGGCCTGCGCGTCCGGGGAACTTCGGTCACGGCTGTGGGTGAAGACGACGGACTGGACATCAAGCTCGGCACCAATAGTGGCGTGGCTATCCGCCGGCAGGACGGCAGCGATACTCGGGTCGAGAGCACCCAGTTCGACGCGCAGAAGCTGCGTTTGCGCAATCCTTCTGCCACTGTGCGCGCCGGCCAGGCGTGCGCAGCGGAGCAGTTGGGGATGATGGCGCTCACCACGCAGGGCGGCGTGGCGTACTGCAACGACGCCGGCACCCAGGGCACTGTCTGGATGGAGTTCCTCCGGGTTGCCACGGAAGGGGACACTTGTGGCGCGCAGACAATTCCTGGCTCTTTGGCACAGGGCACTGCCGGCACGCTGGTGTGTCGGAATGGCTACTGGCGCAAGCTGTCCGACCAGTTTTCCGCCCTCACGCTGGTCGCGTCACGGATTGTTGGCAACGGCGAGGTGGTCGCGCGGCCATCGTGCGGTGATCGCGGTTCAGCGCTCATCTACCTGGTCCCCCGGTCATTCGACTCGAACCGGCCGGCGTGGCAGTGGGTGGTTGATAGCTCGGGTGGCAATTGGGTTGTCCGAGTCAACGCGCCAGACTGGGGTCAGACAGTGGGCACTCCTAAGCTCGCGCAAGCGATCGCACTGATGTACTGCAGCTATGCCTACTGATGCGCACACTGCCCAGATCAGCCTCGCAGATCCAATGCCGCCGTGTGACGCACCGGCAGAAGATCTGAAGCGTTGGATGGCCGGCCGCCTAGGCCTGCTGGCTCGGCCAATGCGGGGCGGTGATACCACGACGCGCGAGGCGCACGGCCTATGGTGTGCGATTGTCGATTCGATGGTGTGGCAGCGTGACCGTCAGGGAGCGTCACTGGACATTTCTCGATTCGTGCTGGCGCTTCGATTGCCGGAGCTTCGGCGCCGTGCTGACGATGGCGATGTCGTCTTGGCCGCGTACCTTTCGCGCGTGGCCGGCGGCAGCGAGGGCCAGGCCGCGCTCTACCGAGCGCGGCACGCGTACCTTGCGAGTTTCCTTGTTGGTGAACTGGTCGCCGAAATTGAGCACGTCTGCAGGGCTGCGGCTGCTTCTCCGCGGCTACGGGGGGCGGAACGCCGCGGCGCGGGACCCTGGCGAACAGCGGCGTTGGCTGCCCTGTGTACGGCGGTTGGGGCTGGATTGGGGACGTTCGCCATTGTTGGACCGTCATCAATCTTTGGAGTTATCTTCAGCGGGGGCGGCAGCCTCTAACGCGCCGGCAGCCTGGGCAGAGCAACTTCCAAGATGCGTGATGCCCAGGCGTATTCAGGACTATGTGACTGCTCCTTTCCTGTGGCTGCAACTGCGAGCTCCAGTCCCGCCAACAGTTTGACCGCCGCCCCCCTTGCCGTAGCCACGCTGCAGTTTGCGGCTCGCGCTGCATCTTCTGGCCAGGCGCCGTCGACCACCAATGCGCGCGCTGCTACCACTTCCTGGGGGCGCAACCGCGCAATCTGGCACAAGGCCTCAAATTGCGCGGTGTCCGCCGCAGGCGCACGACATGCTACGCCGCCCTCGGGGAGAGCCGCGCGCGCGATGTCAAAGGCGCCAAGGAATCGCCCAATGGCATTGCTTACCGTGGCCTTCCCCACCCCGAGCTCTTTTGCTACCTCCAGCCGCTGGGCGCCGGACAGAACGATCCGCCTCACTGCGTTGCGCACGTCCGGGGAGTCCAGGCGTGCGACGTCGGCCAGAGCTGCGAACTGGTCGTCGGACAGGGGGCCTGGGATCTCGGTGGTCATGTGAGGGGAGGGGGTAAAGGGCGCAGGCGCCATTCTAGTTGACCCCTCCGGCCTGTCGGGCGTCTAGCGCCTCCACCGCCTCGATCGCGTGCCGCGCGATTTGCAAGAGGCGGTCCCGTTCCCGGGCGTCTCCCGCCTGCGGGCTGACCAGGGCGGCGAGTTGACGCGATATCAGCTCAGCATAGTAGCGGGTGCCATGGCGGTCGTTGGCGCCCGGCGCACCCCAGTCAGCCCGGTCTTTGGCGCATCCGTAGCCGACTTCGATGAGGATGGCGAGGGTAGCAGGCGTCAATTCGGAGGCGGCAGCTGCCGCCGGCACGTCATGGGGCTGGCGATGGGGTAGGTCGATCATGATATGGCTCCTATGGGAGTGGTAGAAAACGGTTGGTTTGTCGAAGGCTTAAATCCACGGGTCAGGCGGGAACCGCAGAATCCGGTAACAGGGCGGGGAAGGAAAGCTGCACAGGCGCCGGCGGGGGGCCTGCCAGGATGCCCGTCACCTCTTCCAGACTGCGGCGTCCGTGCTTTTTCGTCGGCATCAGCATCACCTGTTCGGTTTGCCGCTCGAGCATGACGTACTTCCGGTACAGGTGCGGATCGTTGAGCAGCTCCGGATGTTCGGTGGCCAGGCGCGCGGCGGTCTTCAGATCCTCTTCGCTCGCCATGATGCAGAAAACACAACTGAAGCGCTTCATCCCCAACTTGTAGACCGGGTGAGGCTCCTGGCCGGCGGCCGCGATCGTGGCAAACACCTCCTGTTCGGTCATCTCGTGAATGGGGTGCCAGTCGTACCATTCTCGACCAGCCTTGCTGTTGCGGGTGCTGAACTTGAAGACGGGCAGCTTTTTGCGGCCCGTGGACTCCTCGGCACGCATCCCCATGCAGTTGATCACCAGTCCCCAGGCAGGGTGGCCTAGGGCTTGGCGTTCCCGCGTAATGCCGCGAATCGTTCGCTCAATGGGCCCACGCTTCAAGTCGCTGGTGCACCATCTCTGCTGAGGTGACGGGAACATTCCACGGTCTTCAACCATCCGCAGCAGGTTTCGAGAGGCCCGGCAGGTGATCAGACGCTCGCCGCGCGAGGTGGCCAGGATATGGCCGACCGCGCCGGCCCATTCCACGGCGCCGAGGTCGGCGTGCACGAGGATCAACTGTTCAGGCGGGACGAACTGGCGAAGGACCAGATACATAGCTTGGCTGTCCTTACCCCCAGACGTGTTCACAACCACGAGTGCGCCGCGCGCAATGAGTGCGGAAATTTCGGTCGGGATGTGGGCCATGATTAACCTCGCGCTCGCTTCCCTGTGCGCAACCTGCGGCGCGCGAGGCGGAGCCGAAAGCCTTTGCTGTGGTTGAAAGGGTAATAACCGAACAGGAGGAAGCCGGCGCCAGGGTCTCGTCCGAGGTCCTGCGGGCTAAAAAGCAACGCGTTGCTGATTCGGCGGGTGCGCATCTTCATCATGCCCCCTCGAGTTCGAGAAGGTTCAGTTGAACGGCGCCTTTGGACGGGATGGCGGTCACGGGCGCGCGCTGCTTGTCTTCAGAGGAGGCCTCGGTCTCGCGCGATCGGATGCGCTGGGCTGCGTCCTGCTCTTCCCGCGCGTGAAGCCGGCGCTCCCAGCCAAAAAGGCAGTGCGCTGGGGTGCGCCAGGCACTCTCGGTGTTCCAGCCCTTGTACGGCTCCTGCGAGAGCGAATTTCCGAGAAGGAGGATAGCGGGCACATTGAGCAAAGACAGCTGAATGTAGGACATCTGCACAGCAGTGCGGTCGATGTCCACGCCCGTCACATGCAAGGTGCGGTGGGGCGAAAGCCCTTGGTCACGGAACTGCTCCGCAACGGCAATGAGCATCGCGCCCCCGCCCGTGCACGGGTCGTTCAGTGTGATGAAGCCGCCGCGCTCACGCACCCAGGCTGCCAAGTCCCTTTGGCCATGGAGCATGCGTGCCATCAGCAGGCTGACCTCATAGGGGGTGAAGAACTGACCAGTCCCGGCGTTCCCTAGATCGAGACCCATGTACAGGCTGCCAAGGAAGTCCTGATACCGTTCTTCGAGGGCCATGACCACGTGCGCAAGGCATTGCGAAAAGATGGCCATCTCCTCGGGCGTGTAGCGCGCCTGAATCTTTGCGTATTCGGCTTCCCGAGAAGCGCGGCGTGCTGGCTCAACTGGTGAGCTGATCGCGCACGCCGCGCTGGCGATAAAGTCTTCCCAGACACGGTGGATGCGATGCCGGGGGCTGAAGGATTCCAGGAGTTTGATGACGGCGCGATGGTGGTCGGTGTGGCGAGGGTTTTGCTTCTTGGCCATGTGCATTCCGAAAGGTGAATGGGAGGTTCAATATTCAGAATACACATACGCATATGTACTTCAAAACATTTTGACCGGCGGCGATCTGCCGCATTTGGGTGTGCGCGGCGCATTAGGCAGCGCGTTGCCCTATCCGATCTTGCAGTCAGAGAATCTGCACCTCATAGGCGCCGCCTAGCGCGCGCGCCTCGAACACAGCCTCAGGAAGCGTGCACAGGGAGTCCATTCGCTCGCAAGGGCGGTGGTCATCCATTCGCGTGATTCGGTAAGTCTGTCGGTTCTGGGCGTGTGGCCGATTCGCGACCAGGTGGCCACGGTGGAGACGAATCAACGAGCGCAGGGCATCCCAGCAGATGGACGGAGTGCTGCCTGAATCCGCGTGGAGTCCCAACTCGTGAGCGAAGAGCGCACGAAGATCTTGCAACGTGCTCTCTCGCACGTCGACAACAGACACCGCCTCAACTGCTCGGCCCTTGATCCACGCCTCTCGGTCGGCCTGACTGTCGAGCGCCGAGTGTTCGTCGTGCTGGAGCATGATCGCAGCTGTGGCCAAGCACGCGGATTCCGGTGTGGGGGCGAAAACGTCGGCATCGAAATGGCCCTCGTCCTCCTGCGCCCAAGGCAAGACAACGCGCCAGAGGCGGTTTTGGGTAGTAGTCATTAAGAAATCCTGAAGAGAAAGGATGGCCTGCCGTAGCGGGCCGTATACGCTGAGTTGAGCCCTAGCCGTTCAGCGCGCTTACGTCGTCCCGGTCGACGAGCTTGTAGAAGTAGATCCAGGCATCGTCGGTGAGGATGTGAGTCCAACCTTCCTCTTCCGCCGCGTCCACGACGTGCATCGTCATGTCGTGCTCGTCGGGGCAAATCTTCTCGACGCCGCGACGTTGACCTGCCTGCTCCTGGCTGACCAGGACCGGATCACCGTCGCGCTCCTCTTGACGGCAGCGCATCAGGATCACGTTCTCCTGCTTGATGGTCTTGAGCTGCTCTTGGAGGTCTCCCGACGTGTTTGCTGAGGAACCGGGCGCGCGCAGGCGGCGCTCCAAAATAGGGAGGAGGGTGTTGGCAATGACGCGAGCTTGAGTCAGCGGTTGCACTGTGATGGTCATGTGAAATGGTCCGGAGATGGCGCGACTGCGCAGTGGGTAGTGATGCAACCCAGACTACAGAGCCGAGGGACCGCGGCAAAACTTTGCGGCTGCGATCACGCTTAGCGCGTGAATATCGTCGGCGCTACAAATATTGACCACGTTTGTGCGTGCGTCTCGCCGTCCCAAGATGACCCGCTCCAGGCGCTTTGGTCGAATTCGAACTCGACTTGGTTCAGGTCTTCATGGGCGAAGCCGAAAACCCGGCCCGGTGTACTGAGAGTGGCTGCAACTCCGTCCAAAACGACCACTGCTGCGCCGGGTCCGCTGGCCAGCAGAAGCGTGCGCAGGCGCTCCATATAGGACTGATAGGAATAGCGAGATGTACTGGTCATTGGAGACTTTCGATGGAGGCGGCTCCCGGGTTGGTGCCGCCTAGGTTGAGACTCAGTTGGGCACGTCGGCGGTCAGCGGCGGTTCAAGGACTACGACACGGCCGGGCAGGTCGAGTCGAGAAAGCCGCTCTTCAGCATCGCGCGCGGTCGTGTATGGGCCTTCGATGGAGATGCCAGTGTCGATCGTCCCGCGAAGGACGATGTGGCTTCCAGCTTCATTCTCGGGCTGTAGGACCGGCAAGAGCCACCAGTCGTAGGGAGCGTCAATGAGAATGTCTGCGTCCTCGACGCCGGTCAGATAAGGGCCCGAAAAGGCCAGACCGCGGTCGATGTATCCATACGCGAGGATAAACAGAGGGCGGTTCGCTGGTGAGGAGGGGGCGGCGGAAGTCGCTTCAGGGCTGCGTTCGGTCAGTGGTGTGTTCGTGGGCATAGGGCCCTCCAGATATAGAAAGACGGAGCTGGGGGCGGGTGCGAACCATGCTTGGCCGCGCCCCCAATCAATCGCTACCGGCTCAGCCGGGTAGGCCTGCACCAGTGGACGGTGTCGCGCGTTTTTGGGCGTTGCGGCTCACCAGTCGTAGGTAGGGACGTCGTCAATCACATCGCCGTCCTTATCGAACTCGATCCGGTCGATCCCGTTCGAGTCAGCGTACGCAAGGATCGGATGAAGCCACGCGGGCAATACGAGGCAGTCGCGGACTTCCGCCAGGCGAGGAGGCACCTTCCACAGCCAACCGAACTCCATCGACACGCCCATCTGGTCGAGGAAGTCCCGCGCAGGGGCTTCGTCGGGAATATGCGCGGTGGACAGTACGACGGAGACGAGCCGCTGTGGAATGGCGGGGAGGGAAGGCTGAAGCATCGGAAGCACTTCGGCCAGGATCGCTACCCGCTGGTCCTCGCGCTGGATAGCCTTGAGAACGCCCTGTAGTCGGGCGGCGAAGACCCCGGCGGCCGCTTGCAAGTTGTTCTCGCTAAGCGCAGTCTGAAGTTCGCGAGCGGCGCTCAATGAGGAACTGGTCCCGAAAGAGCCAGCAAAGTGGGACCCGAGGTACTGGGCGGAGCCGCCGAAATTGCCGTCCACGCAGCGGTCTGCCCATCGGCCCTCCTGCACGGAGAGTGACCAAAGATCGTGTCCGTCATTGAGAACCTTCGCGAGTGCGCAAAGAGTTGCGATTCCGACGTTGCCGTTGTCTGCTTCTTCCAGCAGGGTGTCAATGACCAAATGGTCGGGACTCTGGAAATGACTGCACAGGCGCAGGAGGACTGCTTCATCAGTGAGTTCGCTCGCGTCTGCGATGCCAAGCGAATCAGACAGTTCGCGCAACGAATCAAAGATTGGATCTGCGTCGCAAAGCCCGTCGCCGTCTTCCAGGAAAAAACTGAATGCCTGGAAACCGGGCGGCACTGCGCTCGCGTCGATGTCGACTGCTTCGACGGACTTGGAGGCGACGCTGCCGAAGAGTTTTTGAATGACGGCCGTGTTGCGACGGACGATCAGAATGCAGGTGGCGAGGGAGTATGCGTTGGCCATGTGTATCTCGAAGGTGGAAGGCGAAGTGCCGTTCCGTCCTTAACCAAGATACACATAGGCGTGTGTACTCCAAAACTTTTGTGCGGGCGAAAAAAAAGGCGAGGAGTGAGGTCCTCGCCAAAAAAGAAGGGGGCGCGCCGGCTGGGCACCCCGATCCGGTGCTAATTAGTGGAATGCGTACCGCAGACCGGCGGAGAAGACGTTGTTGTTCACGCCGCCCCGGCCGAGTTGCATGTCATAGTTGACGAACCAAGACAGATCCGCGCCGAGTTGCGACGTGGCGCCCAGGCCCAGCCAGCCCGTATGGCGTTGCAGGCCGATACCCTTGACCTTGAACGCGGCGTCCGGTGCACCAGCGAAGGCAGCGGTGAAGTCCAGGTTGGTCGGGTTGCCGTAGCGGTATGCACCGTAGCCCGTGAAGACGGTTTGGCCACCGGCCCACGACATCACGGACGATTGCAGGCGCAGGCCCAGCAGACCGGCGGTTTGATCGAAGGACTTCTTGTCTGCCTTGAGGCCGAACGCGTTGTCGGACTCGTCGATTGCACCGCGCTTCAGGGTGTCATAGGAGAGGCCAACGAAGGGCGTCACGCGGGTGCCGTCGAGGTTAAAGGCGTGCCCGACCTCGGCGTACAGCGATGCCAGGCGATCGGTGCGGCCGCTGTTCACTTGATCGGCGCCCCCCACCAGAATGTCACGCTCCACATCAGACTTCAGCCATTCGTAGCCAGCCCGGCCCGAAACGTAGGTTCCGATGTCTGCGCCGTAGCGACCGTACAAAGACAAGCCCGTACCTTGGCTTTTCGACTTACCACCATAGTTGTCGAAATCCGCTTTGGCTTCGGACCAGGTGAGCGCAGCGCCCAGGATGCCCTTTTCGGATACGCGATGGTCAAAGCCCACTTGGCCGCCAAACAAGCGCGTGTCAGCGCCTGCGAAACCAGACTCCTCCAGCTTGCCACGACCGCCCACCATGCTGACCCAGCCACCAGTTTTCGCGCCCGGGATTGCGAGGGTGTCCACGCGGTTCGAGATTGCGCGATTGACGGCTTGAGATTGCTGGAAGGTGAGCGCTTGGGACGAGGCGTAAAGTTGACCGCTCACGCTGTCGAGCGCGACCGCCAACGATTCGCGGTTCTCGACGGCCTGAAGCTTCGCAGCAGCAACGACGAATTCGTCGGTCACGGTGTTCTGCTCGCCCTGCACCTTGGCATCAGTCGCCTGGAATGCGGCTTCGACCGCCTCGGACGCTGCCATGCGGCTCGTTTGCCCACCGTACAGAGCTTGCGAGACGCTGGCGACGTTCGCGCGCGCCACGTCGAGGTCCACTTGCGTGGGCGTGTAGCTGGCAGTCACGTTATAGAGCAGACCTGCGCCGCCGGTCACGGAGCCGAATTGGCCGGACACTTGGCCAGCCTTCACGGCGGTTTCTTTGCTCTTGACCACGTACTGATCGTCGGGCTTTTCCACCACGAGCTTGGAGTTGTTCAGGGCTGCTTGGCCATCCACGTTGACGGTGGTACCCAGTTGGGTCGTCAAAGTGGCCTGGGGGGTCCAGGCGTTGTAGTTCCCTTTGATGTGGAGACCAACGCCGCGGGCCTGAACCACGCCACTGTTGTTCACAGATGCACCGGCTACACCGCCATTGGAGACGAGCTGACCTTCCACGAACACATTGACGTCGCTGCTGACGCTACCGTACAGCTCAACAGTGCCCTTCGTGATCGTGGTACCGCCTGCGTAGGTATTGTTGCCCCAGAGCACCAGCGATCCGGTGCCGCTCTTGGTCAAGCCCGCATTGCCCGAGATGTCGTTGTAAAACTGCGAGCGGTAGGTGTTGAAATCGGCAATAAAGTCGCCGCCCAACGTCAGGCTCGTGTCGAACTTCGCCGGGCCGCGGACAGCGCGGTCCGCGTTCAGGCGTCCCCAACCGAACTTCGACCGGTCGCCGAGATCGTCAGCCGTCGAAAGGATGGTCTGCCGCAAGGCGCTGTTGTCCATCCAGGGATAGGCTTCGGAAACGAGCGCTGCGGCAGCCGTCACAACCGGCGCGGCGAAAGACGTGCCCGTGAGACCTGCGGGTGCCTCGGCACTCACGCACCAGTTTGCAGCGACGCCGCATGCGTTCGACCAAGGGGCCAGCGTTCCATCCGCCTGAAGCTGTGTCACAGCGAGCCAACCGCGTTCGAGGACCGGGTCGACGGAGGGAAAGCCAGCCGCCAAGTAGGGGTTCGCTTGGCTTTCGTTGCCGTTTGCCCAGATGAGCAGTTGGCCATCGCGTAGCACGGCGTTGCGGAACACCCAGCCGAAGTTGTTGCGGAATGTCGAACCGGGCAGAGTTTGAGCGCCGCCGGGAAGGGCGTAATCGGGAGTGGTATCCAGCGACCAGGAGTTGTTGACGATCTTCACCCCGCGCCCGGCCAGCGTCGACAGGTTGTAATCCAAATCGCCGTTGTTGAAAGTGGACGGGTGATTCGCTTGGTACAGGCCGATCCCCGTTGCGGTGCCCTTCGGGAAGCCGTCACCAAGGTCTTGTCCGGCGATCACGCGGCTTACCGTTGCGCCATGGGTACCAGGTTCAGCTGCCGCGGGGGAGAGGACCTCCTGCAGCGCGCCGGCGACGGCGGCCTTATGGTCGGTCATGGGATCGGAGTCGAAACCACCGTCGAGGACGCCGACCTTAACGCCGGTGCCGTTGAAGTTTGCCGCAACCGGGGGCGTCGCACTCGGCTTGGTCGGAATCCAGCCGGTTCCCGGCGTGCCGCCACCTTCCGAACCTCCGCCTGTGCCGCCTTCACCGCCCGTGCCGCCGCCGGTGCCACCGCCAGTGCCCGGAAGGTTTCCGCTACCGCTATTCCCACCGCCGCCACCACCACCGCCGCCGCCACATGCAGACAGAATGGCGAGCGTCAGAATCGAAAGGGCCAGCTTGGAAGCGAGCTGGCGGGATTTAGACATTGTCATTGCTTTGCTTCTCCGAAGTAACCGGGGCTCATTGAGCGAACACGGTGTTGGTGTGTGTGATGAATGGGATGTACGATTCATAATGACAGATAGGCGGCACATCCCAAAGAATTTTTACGAAATAACTGGATAAATGTCGTTTCTTGTCGAAAAACGCGTAGTGTACGCAAATTTGGGGGACTGATAGCGCATCGTCGGGTGGTCCAGTGGCGCCGGCGGATTTGGCTTTTGACCCGTGGATGACGCGTTTTGAAACGCCAAAGCTCTTTTGCGCGCTATGCAAAGAATGTATGATCGTTACGATTCATCTTTTGTACAGTGGATCCGCAGGAATTGCGTTCGCGGCGCAATTTGCCGGTGTGGCGTGTTGCCAGAGCGAGGATTGCGGTCAAACAAGAACTAATGTGCGGCTGGACGCACAACCGAACCCCTTTATGGCGATAGAACTTCAGTACTTCGACCCCACCAAGACCAAGCCGACTCGCCTTCAGTACTACCTGCGCAAAGTCGCTGATCCTGCCGACTTTCCGTTGACAGGCGAGAAGCTGAACCTGCTTCGTGAGGGTCCGCTCCAAATGACGGAGCGCCAATGCGCGGAGATCCTCGGGGTCAGTTCTCCCCAGGAAGTGCGCTTTCGGGAGGCCATAGCGCGGCCCGGCCTGGTCGACATCCAGGTCGAAATGAACCTGCATCTGTACGTGGCCCGGCCGCACCCCTTGTCGCTGCGCATCGTCGCGGAGGAGGATCACTGGAAATCCGATCGGTTCACGGATTGGCTCTTCCAGGACATCGGCGCCTATTACGGTTCGTCGCATTGGCTCAACATGGGGGGCGCGCGATCAGACCTGCTGTCGCGCCTGCGAGTCATGGTGCTCGAATGGCTACCGATGCTCCTCAATGGCAACGTGAACAACCGGTATGCGATGGTGAATGGCACGAGGAGTAATTCCAAACCGTCGCTGCGCGTTCTGATGTCGCGGTTGCGGGAAGCGGACACGCCCAACATGGCTGACTTTGAACGTGGCGTGATGTGTTCGCCCCAGCAGGCTTATCAAGATCTGAAGGCGCTGGCGCAGTTCTGTTGGCACCGCCGTATTGGCCATCTGCCGCAGGCTGAGTATGTCCTGGAGAAAATTGCCCGGGAAGATCCTTTTGAAAGCGATCTCTATAAAGAAGTGAAGGAGCGATACGCTTCACGCGTAGAGCGGAATGACGAGTGAGTTCCCCGGCGAGCAGCGTTGCTCAGCGCCTGGCCTCCGTGTTGTCCAATCTTGAGGATCTATGAAAACCAAATCTTCCCCGGGTGAGACCGAGCAGGCCGTCCAGCCTGCCGCTGCACCGCCCAAGACAAGTCGGCAGCAGTTGGAAGCCTACATTCCGATTGATCCTTCTACGACGGAAGAATCGCCCGTGCGCGTGTCTTTGCGCCAACTCAGCGTTGACCTGCTGGATGGTGAGGACCAGCTGTTCCGCTTCCAAGAGCCACTCCAGACGTATATCGCGAAGTCAGGTTGGAGCAAGTCAGCCGGCGGATACAGCACGGCGCTGTATGAGAAGAGCCGACCGAACATTCCGAAGCGCATCGACTTTTCGTTCCCCTTTTCCGTCGGCAACCTGATGCCGCTGGACGAAACGCCCGGCCTTGACCTAACGCGCAACGACCGCACGATCACGCACGACCTGCTGACCTACTTCATGGCGCACTTCGACGCGCAACTTAGCAAGTTGCGCCGCGTGGAACGCTCGGCGATGGAGAAGATGGCCGAATCGCTGGTTCATCGCAAGCATGAGCATGTGTTGTACATGGCTCGGACGTTTCCCGGTCTTCTCCAGCAGCTGTTCGACGAATTCCCGAAGATCCAGGCGGTGCGCTACATCGCGCGCATCGGCGTTCCTGATATGCCTGAGAAGGACCAGCTCCAATCCAAGGTCGTCACGATGCGGTTCGATCCGACCATCATCGACCTTTACAACCCGTCACCGCTTTTGGACATCCGGCCCTAACTTACCGGGCGGGGAGAGCAACTGAGGGGGCGCCATTCGGCGCCCCTTTTCATTTCCGACGCTGCCTATGCGCCACGCTGTGGGTAGCGCGCGGCAACGCTTCACCCTCCATCACCTTGTCCGGCCTCAGTGGCCATCAAAAAGATGGCGCATCGTGTTGCGGGCAAAATTTTGTTTCCAGTATGATTCATTATGTTTATTCATCCCAATAAATCGCCCGCAGGTAGTGAGGATCCGTGGCACAACCCATATCCGGCAGCGCGCCATCTTTCCGCCAGAACGAGGCAAACCCAGCGACGGTTCGCTGGTTGGAAGGTCAAACGGAGTTCAGAAGCGACGATGCGAATGTAGTCCGGACCTTCGTTACTCGGCTGCTTCGGGATGGAACGCTTTCTCTCGTTCATCAGAACTTGCCCGCGTACGTCGTTCCCGCATTGGCCGAGTTCGGCCTGGCCGAAGCGGCTGCCCATGCCGTCTGGCAGCAGTTCTCGCAGGACACTAATCAGAAATCCAGTCCTTCGGGGCGGTGTCGAAGCGAGGTGCGCCGGAAGGCGAGCTTCTTGTTGTGGCTGAGGTCGCATTTGGGCAAGCCGGCCCTCAAAGGTGCCTTCCGATCGGATGTCGCTGGCACTTCAATCGCGAGGGCAATGTGATGGCTCCCTCGCTCGACTCGAGTGCTGTGGACGAGGAAGCCAAGATGCTGCTGCGACGGCACGGCGGCTTGGTGAACCGGGTGCTGTTTGGACTTGCGATCGCGTTGTTGTTGAACTCCTGCGTTTCGCTGTACGGCGCGATCCGACTGTTCTTCGCCGAACCGCGACTGGAGGCACATGCGCCAGGTGGGGCCGTATACCGCCCAGCTGTCTATGTCAATGGCGTTCGCCCAGAAGTGCCGGTCGCCGTGACTGAAGAAATGGCCGTCTTGCGTAGTGGAGTGAAGTAGCCATGACAAAAAGTTCGAAGCGAGTATCGCCGGCCACGGTGATCTTCATTCTGGCAGTCACCCTTGCCATCATGGTCGTGGCAAATGGCCTGCTCCTCACGATCGCCAGTCGCGAAAGGCCGATTCCGTTTGCCGTGAACGACAAGCTGCAGGTCATGCGGCCGGCACCGCTAGACACGCAGAACGTCTCGGACTCGAGAGTTCTGGACTTTGCTGAGGAGGCCCTTCGGGCGTCCTTTTCGCACGATTTCGTGAACGTGATCGGCACCTTGAATTATGCGAAAAGGTTCTACACAACCCAGGGCGGACGCATGCTCCAAACTCAGTTGGAGCCGATTCTGGAGGATATGCGAAAGGAGCGTGCCGTCATGAGCGTGTCGACGGAGGCACCCCTCATGTCCAGGTCCGCGCACCTGTTTCATGGACGAGTGGCATGGGACATCGAGATCCCAGTCACGATCAGATTCCAGGGCCAGCGCAATTCGTATTCCCCTCGCGAGCGAATCGCGCGTGTTCAGGTTGTTCAGGTACCCCCTGAAGAGCACGCCCGCGGCATTTCGGTGCACACGATCCAGCTCGAACCCTCAAGAAAAGCACGACCGTAGCAAACAGACAGTGCTTTCGGGGCGCCAAGAGCGAACGGATCAAGCACTTGTGTCGAAAGAACAAACAGCCGAAGCGGCCGATTGTGCCGGCAGAAATAGGAATAAGGAGTTCGCGTGAATCACCAGGGCATTTTCAAGATGCGGGCCATTGTCATGTCCCGTATCCAACCCACTGTGGGCAAGCACTGGCCCAACTGGTGGAGAGCCGTAGGGGGCTTGAATGGATCTGGGATGCGATCGGAGGGCACTGCGATGGAGTTGATGCACACGGCTCCCAGCGACTTGGCGCTCGGCTTCGCCTTTGGCTTGTACACGGCGCGAACGAACCTGAATCAGCTCACGGCCGATGACATGGTCGACAGTCAACTCGGGCTGCAGGTCATGGGGGCGGTTGATCATCACAACAATGAGCTCGCTATCAAGCACAGCGCGTTCGCCGACCTTGACCAACCTGAATTCGGTCCGGATTTCCAGGACTGGGAAGTCTGGTTTCACCAGGCACCAAACGACTTTGCGTGCGGGGTTGTATGTGGCCTCTTCAGCGCCTACGACGAATCGGTTCGAACCGGCCGAAGCGTTGCCCCGGTTGTGCGACCCCTGACATCTCGCGACTAGGGAAACCATGAGCAATCTGATCATGAAGGCAGGCCGGGGGCGATGGTCCATCGTCGCTGTCTTGGTAAGCGCAATCGGCTTAAACGTGCAGGCGCAGCCTACCCCTGCTGCCGCGGCGCAGCCCGATGCCGGTGGGGCGCCGAGCGCTGGTTCGGCGCAAGGACGTGGCGCCAGAGCTGTCACTAATGCTCCCCAAGTGGGTAACGCGAAGTTCGTTGGTGACGACGATGCTGTAGTGGCGCAGGCGTCAGCTGCGCAGCAGCCGGCTGGTGCAACTTCGCAGCCCACCAAGTCGCCTGCGGGGCAGAACCAAACCGCGGCCGCGTCGACAAACAGGGCCGGCGGCGAGCAGTCGATTGCGGCAGATGCGCCGCTTCCGTCTCCTCGAGTGGATATGGTCACGGCGGCCGTAGATCAAGTCGCACCACTAAATCCCGGCGAAATTCTTCGTCTGCGAAAGTCCGTGGACGAGAGGCAGGCTGCGGAAGTGCAGCCGCTCCGGTCCGATCTGATTCCCGTCTCGGTCACCTATGACATCGATCTGGCGCCCGGTGCGCGGCCACAAGTCATACAGGTCACTCCGGGGCAGGGCGCGCTGGTGAACATCATCGACCGAGAGGGTAACGGCTGGCCCGTAATGTCGGTGAAGAACTACAACGAAGGAGCAATCAAGGTTGAGCGTATGGGCCCGAGTACGCTCTCAATTGAAGCGACCAGCAACCACAAGATTGCCTCGGTCGGCGTTCTCCTCGAGGGAATGAGCGTCGCATGGTCGTTCACTGTAATCCCCGCTCAGGTGACCACAGATGTTCGAGTCGACCTGCGCTTGCCCTCCCTATCGCCTGGGTCCGTCACGAAGATCGGCCGTGCAAGTGGATTGCCCACGGTTGGAGCGAAGCTTGACGGGTACCTGTATGGCGGCACTCCTGAGGGTGCCCGCCGGCTCGAGGTGACAGGAGTGCCGGGCGCACGCGCCTGGCAGTCACCGGATGGCAAGTTGATTCTTCGGATCGCAGGCTTGGTGTCGTCGCCCGCCTGGTATGAGCGCATGCCCGCCGCGGATGGCACAGCCGTGTACGAACTGCCCGCCACGCCAATCGTAGCAGTCGCGACGGATGGCGGAGTGTCCCATACGGTGCGGATCAAAGGCCTGCAGCCGACCGTCGCCGCTTCAGAAAGCGCTTGGCGCCATCAATGACGATCGAGATTGATCAATGACATCGACAACTGATCCCGAGGCTTCCGGGAAGCCTCAGTCGCGGCCGGTGGCACGCGGCTTCAAACGCAACATCCTGCTCATTTTCGGCTTGCTGGTCATGGCCATCTTTACTGCTATGGGCCTCGTCTGGTGGGTCCAAGCCGGAAGCAACAAAGGGGGCGCGCCGGCGTCCGCAATTGGGCCGATTAATCCAGCGGGGAACGGCGAGGTTCGGAGAGAACTCAGCCCGGCGATGCAAGAAAAGCAAGACCGCGTGTTTCGTGAGGAAGCAGCTGCGGCACAGAAGTCCGGTCGGACATATATCCCCAATGAGGGAACGCTCGGCCCATCGGAGCCTGTCGAGTCCCTCCAACAATCGACCGCGGCCGAGGTAGGGCGGCCGATCGTTCAGCGCATGGCGGGCAATTCCAACGCTCAGCATGCCCAAGACAATCAGGGTCTGATGCGCCAGGTCGAGCGGATCATGGCCGGTATGGAAGTCAAAGCAGCCCCTGTTCAGGCGTTCCAGAAAGAGGATGCTGACATAAGGAAAGGGGCCGCACCTGTTGCTGTGGCATCTGCCAATTCGCAGGACCAGGGTGCAAACGCGACACCTCCCCGGGGTGCAGATTTGACCCAAGGGCAAGAAATCCACGCCGGCGAGTTGCTGAGCCCGATCGATACCGACAAGACCGACGAGGTTATGGCCAAAGTCACGGGCGGTCCGCTGGCCGGGGCCACCTTCGTCGGTAAGGTCGTGGTGTTTGAAGAGGATTTCTCCATCGGCTTCACCTCCATGCGCTTCAACGGAAAGTACTACTCGGTGCAGGCCGTGGGCGTGAACGAGCAAACCGCGTCGCGCGCGATGGGCGCCGACGTCGACCACCGCTTTTGGGACCGGTACGTCATGCCCGTTCTCTCGTCCGGCCTATGGGGAGCGGCGACCTACTTCACCGAGCGCGGTCGCACTGCGCAGCGGTATGTGCCCACCGGCATCGGAGGCGACATTGTTGTGAGCGACGAGCGCGCATCAAAGGAAGACGCCAAGAACACTGGCATTGGCGCGGGCATTTCGAAGGCCCAGCAGATCACGGAAGCTGAGGTCCAGCGCCGCGCCAACAAAAAGAACCGCATGACCTTGCCTCAGTACACGCCGATCGGAATTCGATTTGACCAACCGGTGTGTGCGAAGGACGCCAAGTAGCGCGAAGACCGGGCTATCAGCCGAAAAACACGGAGAAATTCTGAATGACCACTGACACAAATCGGGATTCGGGGCATGCTGATCTGCCTTCGAACTCGGCAACCGATCCCCAAGACGATCTCCCAGCTGGGCAGCCGGACGCTTGGGATACGACCGAAGGACAGCGGGATGGAGACCCGGAGGGGCAGCTCCCGCCCGAGGCAGAACACTACTCGGGGCCTCAGGGACAGGAAGAAGATCGCGATGGTGGTGACGCCGATCCTCACTTTGATGACGAAGAGGACGCTGCGGAGAAGGCGAAGCGCCGCAAACGCGGGGATTGGATCTTCCGTATTGGAAGCGTGGCGGTCGTAGGCATCGTGGGCGTCGTTGGCTACATCTTGTTTCTGAAGCCGTCTGCGCCCAGCAGCACGTCCGCGCCGGTCCTCAACACCCGCACGCAGCTTCCGACACCTGTGAGACCGCCTGTGGCTGCTGCAGCTGCCGTAGCAGCGCCGTCGCGTGACCCATCCCTCGATCACGGGGGGGCGGAGCGGCCGCAGGTGACCGCGCTACAGCGCGTGCCCGAAAGCACCGATCGCCTGCGTGAAATGGAGCTTGACGATGGCGAGTTTGAAGAAGGGCATCGTTACGTAGATCCGGCGGCAGATCGGCGCGAGCCCATCGCGGAGGTGCCGCCCGCTGGCTTGCGGGAAGCTTCGCCCAGCATGCAAGGCATTGCGGCGACTCCGAGCACTCGCGACCTTGGCATCAAAGTCGACCTGGTCGCCACCAACGTGGTCGAGCTGAACAAACAGATGGAAGTCTTGCAATCACGCCTGTCCGCGATGGAGGTGAGCCAGTCCGCAATCCTCACGAAATTGAACCAGGTGGCGGACAAGATCCCTGAGAAGGCACAGCCGGTCGTTGCGGTCGCCAAGGCGCCTGCACGTGCAGCCGAACCGAAGAAGGCACGAGCGGCGTCCGAGTCCGTTGATTCTAAGCGCGCGGTGAGCGGTGGCCCGGCGAAGACCGGCAAGCTGGCTGGTTTGTGGGTGAAGGGGGCGTATCCGACGACTGGTGGCGAAACGCAGATTGCATGGGTGATGAATGAGCACAACCAACTCGAAGCCACGGTGCGCGTAGGGGCGGTTGTGCGCGGCGCTCGCGTCACTGGATTCGATGGAATGAAGGTGATTACGACGGCCGGAACCATCCAGCCCCGCTAGCGGAACGCTCAGAATGAACTTGGACGCCTTCCTAAGCGGCTCACTCACATTCACTCAGAACATCATGCGGCTGGTGTTCATGGGGCTGGGTGTGCTCGCGGGCATGATCTGCATCTACTTGGCGCTGCGCATGTGTGTTGCCCAGGCGCAGGGCCAACGTGAAGGCAGGCCTCTATTTGGCCCGGTGGTTGCCCACGTTCTACTCGGCTACTTCTTTCTTCGGCTCGCCGGGTTTTCCACCGACGTGATCCAGCTGTTGATGGGTAGCGCACCTCAGACGCCCGCCAGCGCGCTCTCTTATCTGCCGGCGCAAGTGTCGCAAAGCAGCTTCTGGAGCCGCGTAGCGCTCGCAATTGTGAGTTGGGTGGCGATGTTTGGCGCGATCGCGATTTTCAGAGGTCTGCTGCTCTGGCGTGAGATGTCCACTGGCAGCCCAAATCAACCGGGCGACCTAATGTGGCGAGGGCTCTGGCACATCGTCTTCGGCGCGATCGCTTTGAACATAGGAGGGTTGTTCAAAGGGGGGTGAATTCGTAGAGCAATTGAAATCACGGAATCAAAGAAACTGTCGCCCGGAATCGGGCACTTTTAAGGAAGAAACATGAAGAAGATCTGGAAATCCGGTGCGGCCCGCAGCTTGGCCGTCGTTGTGGCGCAACTGGCGCTGATGGCCACTGCGCACGCCGATCTGATCGATATGGGCAATCGCGGTATCGACCTGGTGAAGGTGGGGACGCAGTTGCTCGTCGCTGCATCGGTATTGGGGGGCGTCGCCTCCGTCATCTATGGCTTCAGCCTGATGCGCAAGAAGGCCGGAGAGCGAGGTGAGGACGTCACGGTGGGCCGCATCTTCCTTGCGATGTTTGGCGGTTGCGGTCTCATCGTGATCGGGTTCGTCATCGGCTCCGTTACCGAGACGTTCGGCGCGGGTGCTGGCGACATCGGCAAGAATCTTTTCTGACGGCTCCCTCCAGAAGTGAGCATAGTGAAGGACTTATTCCTTTCCATTCGCCGCGAGGGTAACAAAGACAGCCCCTCGCGGCGGCCGGCGTCCGCGAAAGCCGCTGCAACCTCATCGACCGGCACCGCGCCTTCAGTTCGATGTGTTGACTGTGGTGTTTCCGTTCCGGACGCGCTTTCGACGCGATTCGGGACGAAAGGGATGGAGCACAGGTGTGAACTGTGCGCGAGCTACTCCACCGTGGGGGAAAAGGATCCGTGCGCCCGCGGCCGAGATATGGCTGCAAACAGCCGTGTCGCGGTCATCCCGGAGCTGTCTGGCACGGATCTGAACTTGCTCCACTGGGCGATGGCAGCCGCGATGGAGCATCCGACCGAGCGCGACCGCGCGGCGCAGGTATCCCAGCGTCTTCAGGCAAGGATATATGACGCGAAGAACGGGTACGGCTCCATGAAAACTGTGGCCTACGGTCAAGCCATGGCCTACCTGTCCGACGGTGAGTACGCCATGCGCGACGTGACTGAGCTAAGAATGGTGTTTTCTCCGACGCTTCTGCGGAACATGCAGGGAACGGTGGGAGGGGCGCATGGCGAATTCGCAGATTGCGAAAGATGGGAAGCACTGACCCAAGAGAACAGGCGGTTGATGACAGATGGCCCGGCAAGCCCGAGTCAGAATGAAGGAGAAGATCTTGGCAATTCTCGGTGACGATGCGGTTTCTGCTCGCGTGGATGCTGGAGTCCTTCCGCTTTCCGGCTATGCGCAGTTCGACGACCCTAACGCCGGCACGTCCGGAAAGGCCTTCTCGCCAGACGGGGAGGTGCGCCGCTTCGAGCAGATCGGTGATCTCGAATCAAGCGTTCTTTGGATTACCAACCTCGGCACCGGCGATGAGTCGTTGCGGCGGGGGGGAAAGCTCCGCTGCGCGTCCTTTATTGGCGCAAGCATCCAGGAGATTGCGAAAGATCTGGGACTCGATGTGCAACCTGATGGACGCTTGCCCGATGGCGCCGCGGCGCATGTGGCAGGCGTCCTTGATCGCTCCCTTCGCGCTGCCGCGAGTGCGTATGGCTCGGGATCCGCATTCCGTTGGGTTCATGGATTGAAAGGCGACTACTTGCACCAGGACATTGCTCGTGACCTACCCAAAGGCCCCTTGAGTGGTGTCGAGAACTTCCCGCGCCAGCGCGAGGTACTTGCGGCCGCCTATCAGACCCTGTCAATTCCGCAATGGGGTGAGTGGCCACTCGGACCAGGTACGCGGTTTGTGACGCTTCGGTTCAATCGTCTCGCGTACGCGCGACAAATGCTGCAGATGCAGTTTCCAGTGGGCAAGAACTGGGTGCACGTTGAGGGCACCGCGGGGGTAGATTTGGTCGGAGAAATGCTGGCTCGCCCGTGTCTGGTGCGCGGCGAAGTCTCCCTTCGGGAAGGCATGGAGGACACGTCCCCGGTAACACTGGCCGCGCTCGGGTTCGACGGCTCTCGCAATGGGAGGCGAAGAGGGTGGTTCTCGCAGCCAGAGCTCGCCAAATTGTGCGAGTTCATGAATGTGAAGGCCGAGGGGTTTCTTCTTGACGAGGATGGGACCCGACCGCTGCCGGCGCGGGCGCAGCTGCCGGAGGCGCTCACCTCGCGCGCCGAGCGATCTCTCTCCTATGCCTACGGCTTGGTGGCGCACTGTCACTGGCTTGCGCTGGCCACGGCACGGCGGGTGGCCGAACGTGACCTTGAGCACGCCGACGTCTGGAGCATCTGGCTTCGAGCCATGGATAGGGCGCTCATGCATGAAGTGGCCCTGCGTGCCCATCAAGACGGGCTGCACGTTGAAGCCTATGGAGAAGGGGCCATCGTATTGCGATTACTCGATTCCGACCTTCAAAAAGCACAGCGATTCTGGGAACTCGAGGGATTTCAGTATCCCGCCGGCGGTCCAGGACAAGATCAGTGACGACGCTGCCACCGCTGCCGTCGTTCAAGTTCGAACCTGCAGCCGCAATTGAGCATCCCTTCGAACCACTCGTAGAGAAGTTTCGACGGGGGAACGCTCGGATCCAGATGCAGCTGGATGAGTGCGTGGCCATGGAAGACGCTGTGGGCGCGATAGTGGCCTTGACGAAGCTGTACTTGGGGCTGGACGGTGAGCGCCCTTCCCAAGACGCCATCCAGTGCGTGTTGCCACTCCGAGACGTCGCGAAGTCCCGTAACACTGCATCAAAGTAGCCATTCACTTTTGAGGTTCAGCTGAGTGAGTACCACCACGATTGTCCTTTTAGTTGCCTTTATATCGCTGCAGGTATGTTTCCTTGCTGTTTGCTTGAAAAAGCGTGAAGCCATCGAAGCGACCATCCTGCACTTCATCGGCATGGTTTGGCGAAACGACGTGGAAGGCACCGTCTCCCTCGTATCGACTTTTGACAAGAACACGTTGATCTCCAAAACTCGCGATCTTGTTTCGTACATCCGTATTGAAGGCCGGGGGCGTTACATCGGTCCGGCGGAGTTCGACAAACTGGTGGAGCAGCTTGAGACCGCCCTGGAACATGTGCTCGGCGCTGGAGCCGCCAGGCAGCACCGGCTTGTCATCGGCTTTCGATCAGACCCTGAAGGCGCGGCGCATGTCTTGGATAAGGCTTTCCAGCCGGCACTCGCGACTGGGCATCGTATGGGCGCCGGACAAGGTCTGGGGATTTGGTTGGAGCGAAAGGCCCAAGCGCTATCCGGTGTCGTCGTCGACGAGAGCATCGTCCTGGGACTATTCACGCTGCGCAGTGGGTTATCCGCCGACGAGGCTGCTCGGGCGTCCGATGAGCTGGCTGACGCGCGTGCCGGGTCGGGACGAGACGCGGTGCGAGGCGCAAACTCTCAGTTTTCCCAGAATGCGATCGGCATCCCGCCGCTTCTGGCGATGCGCCATCAAGCGGCCCTGAGTACCCTGGTAAATAACCTGACTGACCACGAGGCCGGAATTGGCTTGATCGGCGAGGTGATTCCCAGTGTGGAGTCACTTCCACTCCTTCGTTCGTTTCTTGAAGGAAGACGTGCGCCGGAGGGTTGGAATCCGGCCCTGCTTGGCGGGCGTGGTGGCCCAGCTACTTCAGGCCGCCGCAGTGATGATGCGGCCGATCTTCTGCCTTTGGGCATTGGGCGCCAAGTCCATACAGCGACGACCCATGAGTTCTTCAAGGACTATGAGGGGGTGACGCGAGAAGGTTCCGTGCACGTCGGATTTGCGCTTGATGTCTTCCCGTCGGAAGACCCGACGCCTGGGTTCAACGTGTTAGCCCGTAGCATGAGCGATGTGGGGGGGAGCGATGGATCTCGCCTGCCTTACTCCGCGACATTCGAATTGTTCCCCGACGGGCAGAGGTACAAGAAGGCCAGCGCCACGATGGCGACGTTCTTGGGCGGTATGGGCGACTACAACAAGTCCATCAAACTCGCTTGGGATGACCTGCGAAATCATCGATCAATTGATGTCGCCCTTCGAGGTGTTTTCACCACTTGGTCCCATAAATCACAGGCGGAAGCGTTTGCACGGGCTTCGCAGTTGAAAAGCAAGGTGCAGAACTGGGGCGGATCCACCGTAAGCAATGAATCAGGAGCGCCGGCGGAACTGTGTTTTGCTGCAGCTCCAGGGCTCTCCGCGCGATCACCTCTGCCGTTCGTGCCCACCCCATTGGCGGCGGCCGTGCGCGCAATGCCGCTCTTTCGCGCCGCTTCTCCGTGGCGCTCTGGAGAACTTCTGCTTCGCACAGAGTTCGGGAAGCTGTTCCCGATCGCATTTGGTTCGACAGTTCAGGCCAACACCGGCGGATGCGTGATTGCACCTCCCGGGCGCGGGAAGTCCCTTCTGCTCAATTCGCTCAACTTCAGCGTCGCGATGGGTCCCGGGCTGCAGGATTTGCCGTACATCACGATCACCGACTTCGGGATGAGTTCGGCGCTGAACATTGCTCTACTGAAGTCGATTCTGCCTGAGCATAAGCGTCACCAGGCGGTGTCTGTTCGCGTGCGAAATGAAGCGAAGTACGCGAGCAACCCGTTCGATACGCAGTTGGGCTTCGACCGACCCACCGAGCGAGAACGAGACTTTCAGAGGTTTGTTGTTTCCGCGATGTCTCCAAACCTGGGAGAGGACGGGGGGAAGTTCATTGGCGCCGTGATCGATGCTGCATATGAAATGTTCTCCCGGGGGAGTCCAGAAGTGAAACGCTGGCAGCGCGCCAACCACCCCGAAATGACCCGGCTCATGGACAACTTGGGTATGCAGTCGGAGGGCCGTCGTATTTATGACCTCGTTGACGAACTGTTTGATCATGGCAAGGTGCATGAAGCGATCGTTGTTCAGCGATATGCGGTGCCCGTTCTTTATGACTTGATCAGCGCGGCACGGGCGCAGTCTGTCCGTGACCAATACGACCGGCCTGGTGAACCAACGCCTGCTAAATCCGGCGAAGCCATCGTGGCGGTGTTTACGCGAGCAATTAGTGCCGCGGCGAAGGACTATGCATTGCTGGCCACAGTGACGCAATTTGATCTGGATCACGCCCGTATTGTCGCGATCGATTTGGAGGAACTGGTGTCGGGGGGCGAAGACGAAGAATCTCGCCGGCGTGCCGCCGTGATGATGATGTTCGGCCGCAATGTAGGCGCGCGAAACTACTTCCTCCGGTGGGATGAACTCGATTCGACATGCCCGGAGCGCTACCGGCGCTATCACATGACGCGGGTGCAGGAGATCTACACGTCCCCGAAGTTTTTGGAGTACGACGAATTCCACTTCGCGAAGAACGTGGAAGCGCTGGAGGGGCTGATCGATTCTGATTATCGGACAGGCCGAAAGTATCAGGTGTTCCCGTTCTTGGTTTCGCAGCAATTTAGCGACGTCCCACCGGCCATGCTGAAGTCAATCGCGTCGGTCTTTATTCTGGGCGCGGGTAGCGAAGAAGAGGGCAAAGAGATCCAGGCAGCATTGAATCTGACCGATTCGGAGCGCCATTGCATCATGACCAAGTGCTTGGGTCCTACGTCGACCGGAAGCCCGATCTTCGCCTACTTTAAAACGGTTAAGGGGCCAGTGAGCCAACTGCTTTATCACACCGCTTCGCCCTTGGAACTGTGGGCTTTCAACAGTTCTGCAATCGATGCTGCGGTTCGCGCGCAAGTGACAGAGCAGCTTGGAGGCGACTATTGGAAGGCGCTTCTGGCGCTGACCGAGCAGCTGCCTAGCGGCTCTGCGCGCACATTGATCGAGGCGCGAAAGCTGCGCATGGGTGGTGAAGATGAGGTGGAGGATGGTGGGCTGACCGTAACAGTGGGGCGAGAGATCGCCGCGCGAGCGCTTGAGCGGTCAGCAGCCATCACTGCATGAGACGCGGACTCCACTGAACCGGAGTCAGACCGGGCGTTCTCCCATGGAAATTCACGTCCACAATGACCTGGCGCAAATTTCCTGGTATGTACAATACTTACGAGCCATAACGATTAATAGAAGCGGCTAGCCCCTGGGGCCCAGCCCTTCGATTTCGAGGTGCACGACAATGCAAACAAACTTCTGCCGGCGGATTCGTGCGGCTATCGTGCTGTTTTTATGCGGGTCCCTGGCCACGGCCTGGGCCGCCGACACAACGCAGCTGCCGCGGGACGACTCCACGGGGCCGGGCGCAGCAGTCGGGAACTCAGGTGCGCCTTGGAAACAAGATGTCGATTCCGTGCGTCAGCAGATCCCTATCTCGATCTCGAACGCGCGCACGGAAACCGTTACGTCTGCATGTGGTGCAGGTTATGCGGGCGTGCGCTTCCAGACGCGCTTAGTCAAGACCTTCACGAACGGTGTTTCGCAGGCGGATCCCTGGTCCGACCTCCAGGGCCAATGCGTCGCATTGCCGACTGTGGCTCGAGGAACAGTCCTTTACACAATGGAGGGCAGTTCGGACGCGGGCCGGTACGGCTACAAGACTTGCCAAATCGGTGGGGGCTGCACGCAGTCGCAGACGTGTCCTGCCGGCGTGTTCACTCCCGTGTCGTACGGAACCTGGCAGTCGGGAAGTGGCGAGGGTACGCAGCCGATCATCACGTACATCGCGACCGCACTCTGCATTCAACCGTGATCCTCTGATGGTTGCTTCGCTTCTCTTGGCCCCTGCCGCCCCCAGTGGGTTCGACGTCCTCGTTGAAAGGCCGCGGCGTCAATCCAAGACCGCGCTGGTGATGCTGTGTCTGCTAGACAGGGCAGTGGGCCGGCAGAATGCCGTATCCGGAAAGGCCGTTCGCACCGCGACAAGGATGAAGCCCGATGACGTGCATCGCGTTTTGTCGTCTCAGGCGGCCGGGGGGCGGGTCACCAAGGTTTTGGACAAAGCCGCTGGCGCTCGAGGCGAGTTCAAGTATTGGCTAGAGCCCGATCAGGCAGCCGAAGCCCAGATGTACCGGCATCTGAGCGGTGGGCGTCTGTCCTACCGGCATGAGGGGGTTTCCGCTGCAGATCTCGCGACACGGCTCAAGTTTTTGCTCTATTGCAAGGAAAGCACTTACTTGGGGGAGCACAAGATCCTAGACTCCATCATCGCGGACTACCGTGCCGCTCTAAAGCACTTGTCTCAAGCAGACATCTAGATTTATCCAATTGAAACATGTATCGTCCGTTGTGTCGATGAAGCGGTCCCACGACTAGTTTTAATGAATGACGTTGCTCTGCGTGTGTTGCGGCAAAGCAGAGTTTGCTTACAAAACCATGCAGTCTGACGATCCTGGCATGTCAGAAGATAGTGAACGGGGGCCGTTGGATTGAACTAGAGCCTCCAAATGTGCAAACCAAAAAAACAGCACTGGATGGCATCGCCCCTCACGGGTCAGTTGATTACCGCCATCTCGACCTTGGTGATTCAACTTTTGATGCTTTTCCTAAGCTATAGATATATAGAAAGCCAAAAAATTGAGTTGGCGGAGGCGGCACAGCGTAGCACTGATGCAAGTAATGACTTTGCACGCATTCGACTTGAGTTTGACGGAAAGATTGAAGAAGCCAAGCGGCTCGATGAGGCTCAGCGGTTGGAGATTGAGAAACTCCGAATTCTGACCGATCAACAGAAGCTGACGCCTGATTTCTTGAGGATGGTGGAAAGTGTGAGGCCATCGGTGACGACACATTGCACGCCACGGCAAAAAACGGTCCAGAGGAAGTTGGATTTCGATTGCCGATCGAAGAATCACGGGGGCGCAAAAGTAGTCCTTTCCCGAGAAGATTTCTTCCTCGTCAGCGCGACCACTGGTGAAATCAGAGAGGGCGCAATCGTTCAGGTTATTGGTCCAGATGTGAACGGCTTGCTGGCGGGAGGAGATGGCACTATGGGTTTTCAAATTCAATTGTCGCGCATTCCGAATTCCGATGACCACCTCCAGTTAAACTTTCGAGGTACCACCGACCGAACGACGGTGAACCTAGTAAAGCGACTCGCTTCGGGCGCTTTGCTTGACGAAGAAGTCGAAAACTTTTCTACCCAACTATATTCGTTGAACATTACCTTCCCGGCCGGGAGGGTGGAGTAAGGTTGCTCTCTTATTTTGGCCACGAAAGACCAATTGAGGTGGAATACGGCGTAACGGTGTGAGCCGTCTTCGCCAGGGCGCCGGCTAGCTCCTCGCACCTCATGCACCTGTTCAGGTGTCATCGCCTTTCAGATCTCTGGGCTTTGCGCAAGCCAGAGCTAGGTGCCACAAGAAGCCGGCGCTGCGTCTGGCGCCGCCATTGTAAGAGCCCGTTGGTCAAAAACCGGTCTTCCAATGACTCTCGCCGCTCACGACTTCTGTACATCGATCTCCGATGTTTGAAATCGAGGCCGGCCGGGAATCCCCCCGCTCGGGCAGACCGGCAGCAATCGCCGATACCAGACGTTGACTTTCTATCTGGCCAGACGTCCGCTGTGCGCCTCAAACCGGAAATTGGCTGAATCGCAGTCAGCCAGGCAGCCCAAACGGCAACTCTCGTAAGCTGCGAACTGGTGCTGACGACCCAAAGCAGGCGTTACAGGTCGTCTAGGAAACGATGCATGACGTATGCATCAACTAAACCAAGTTCCTTATGTGCGAACACTTTGGGAAGTGTTCCAACAATTGAGAAACCTAATTTCTTCCAAAGTGTAACTGCGGCTGTATTTGTGCTCACAACGAAATTGAATTGCATTGCCAAGTATCCGGCATTTTTTGCCTCTCGAAGGCAGTGAGCACCCAACTTTCTGCCTATTCCTTTGCCGCTACAACTCGAATGGACCATAAAGGAAGCGTTTGATACGTGTCCACCTAAGTCGCGCTGATTCTGGACAATCTTGTACATCGCCACGATTTTTCCTTCGTCCTCGGCGACGTAAGTCGAAATTTGAGTGCCAAACCAGTATGCAAATGCATCTTCATAGCTGGTGTCGGCAGCGAATACGTAGGTGGACTCAGACGCAACCGCCTCTTGGAAGATTGGCCACATGCTTGGGAAGTCTGATTCAACGGCTTTACGGATGTTCACGTCTCTACTTTCAAGCTAAAAGCGCAAATTTTGACATGAGTGACGGCTTCTGGCTGGAAGCCGCCTTTGACGGCCGATGGCTTCCTGCCCTACGCGCGGCGCCTCATTTTGAGGACTTGATGCGCTAAAACACCGTTGCAACCGCAGCGCTCGCACGTCCTGGCCACGCTGCGGTCACCCTCATCACTTCACGGCCATCGTTGCCCAATTGGTTTGGCCCGGCCGGACAAATAGCATTGCCAGCACACCTACTCCCGTCGCAACGGCAGCGGCAATGAACATGGACGAATAGCCATACTGCATCGTGAGATAGCCGGTCAACGTAGGCGCAACAATAGCGGCCGTATTGGCAACCGCATGCGTCATCCCGCTGAAAGCACCCGTGCGAGTAGCAGGCGCTGTATCGATGACGACAGCCCAAAACACCGAGTTCGGCAAAGAATTAATCGCGTTGGCCAAGGTCAACAAGCCAACGGCCACCCATACCGTCTCTGCTTTCGACACAAAGAAAAAGCACACACTGGTGCACAGCAGGCAGACAGCAGCAAATAGGCTCCGAGCTTTTACGAGGCTGCCCGTGGACTTGTATATCGCATCAGAAATCCTGCCTCCCAACAGCACTGTGAAGCAAGCTCCAACCCAAGGAATCATCCCCATGTACCAGAGTGACGAGAGATTGAAATGGAATTGATCCTCGAGATACTTTGGCGTCCACGTCAGCAGCAAGAAGTTGACGTACATGAATGAGAAATACGCCAGCGCATTGAGCACCAAGGTCCGGCTTTTGAAGTACGACCACCAAGGCACACGCACGGATGCGCTGTCATCGGTGTTGCCAGGCTTGGCTTGCTCTTCTTTTGCTTTCTCCTGAGCCAAGTAGGCTTTTTCTTCGTCAGAGATGTACTTGTTGCTCTGAGGAGTATCAGTGAACACACGCATTAAGAAGAAAAGAACGACCAGCGACACCACCCCGAGGATGATGAACATCGCCCGCCAGCCGCCTGTTGCGTACTGCAGGCCAGAGGCAATGGGCGCTGTCAGCAAAGCGCCCAACGGCGTGCTGACCAAACCCAGGGCCACGACAAAACCGCGCTCTTTAGGTGCTGCCCATCGAGAGATGCTCTTGTTGATTGCCGAGTACGCCGGCCCCTCGGCAAAGCCGAACACGATCCGGATGACAGCGAAACCAGCCAACGCAGACCCGCCAAACAACGCAACCCCCAGATCGCCTGCATAGGCTGTAGCCATCGCGAGAATGGACCAACTGCCCGCTGCCCAGAGCCAGACTTTTCGAGGCCCCAAGCCATCGGCCAGGAATCCGCCGCACAGCGCGCCAAAGAGATAGCCGTACCCAAAGTATCCGAGCAGAGCGCCCCATTGCGCCCTGTTCAATCCGTATTCAGCGGTGATGCTGGCCGCGGCGTACGACATGGCGCCGCGATCAATGTAGTTCAGCAGCGCAAGCAGCATGATCAACAAGAATATGTTGTATCTGCGCCTTGGTTCTGTGGTGCTCATTTTGTTTTCTACCCTTTTTATCCTGTTAACAAAGCCGTTTTGGCCTGCGTTTTCGATTTGGTCAGTATTGAGTCAATCAAATCCGATTGGCGGACTCGAGCACAGCGCCGACTTGGTACAGCGTGGCTTCATCTTGATAGCGGCCGATCAGTTGCATGCCATGCGGCAATCCGTTGGTCTCGCCAAAAGGCACCGACAAACTCGGATGACCAGAGAGATTTGTCGGTGCCGTCAGTCGCGTGATCAACCAAAAGGTCGGATGCGCAGTACCGTCTACCAACGTGTCCCGTTCGTCGATCCGCGGCGCAGGTACGCCGCATGTTGGACTCAACAGAATGTCCACGTCGGCCAAAGCGGCATCGAATGCCAACTGTGCCGAATGACGTTGTCCCAACGCGCCTAAGTAATCAGCCGCCGACACGTCTGCCCCGGTCATCAAGCGAGTCCGGACCTCAGGCAGATAGGGCTTATCCGCATCCAGCGCCGCCCGGTGTGTTGCATAGGCCTCTGCACGCAGAATCAACTGCTGGTTCTCGTAGATCGCCTGTGTCTCTGGCACCTCGATATCGACAACACGCGCGCCGGCGGCCTCCAGAGCCTCTCGAGCACGGCGCACACTTGCCTGCACGTCATTACTGACGAAGTCAGCGAAGTAGCCACCGGGCACGCCGATCTTCATACCTGCGATGGGTTTTCCGACCTTTGCGGCGTAGCGGCCAGACGCAGAGCCGCACAACACTTCAAGGACAAGAGCGTTGTCCAAAATGGTCGCGCTCAAATGACCCACATGATCAAGCGTGGGGCTCAGGGGAAATACACCGGTACTAGGCAGCAAACCCACAGTGGGCTTCAAGCCCACCACACCACAAAACGCTGCCGGCAAGCGCACCGAAGCACTGGTGTCCGTGCCCAAAGCGGCCAGGCACAGGCCTGCCCCGACAGCAGCAGCCGAACCACTGCTGGATCCACCCGACACGTGCTCAACGTTTCGCGGGTTACGTACCGGGCCGAAGTCCGACCGATCGCCCGTGGATCCATACGCGAACTGGTGCGTGTTGGTTTTGCCAAGAATCACCGCGCCCGCATTACGCAGACGTTGGACCACCGGCGCATCTGCACCGGCGACGTTTTTGGCATATTGGCTCGATCCCATCGTGGTGCGCATCCCTGCCACATCGATGAGATCCTTGATCGCCACCGGGGCGCCATGCAAAGGCCCCAGCGTTCCGCCGGCCGACATCACCGTGTCGCACAGCTCTGAGATAGCCAGGCTCGCCTCGCGATCCACCGAGATAAAGCTATTCAGGTCAGATTGCCCGATTTTGTCCAAGTAAGCCTGGACTACCTCTGACGCGGTGCTCTGCCCCGAGCGATACGAAGCTAGAAGTTGATTGATAATGCTCACAATTTCCTCTGCGCAACAATTTACCCAAACGATTGGGTTGAAGTTTCGCGCAAGGTTAAAGGTGCTATCAAGCATGGTTTACCCTAACGTTTGGGTAAATTTGAGTCGCCTTATGATTTGGGGTGGCTTGGTATCATTTGGGATTGCTTCAATCCTCTGTCCAATGAAACAAGGCCCTGTCACTCTGAGCTCGCTCGCACGACTGCTAAACGTGCACGTATCCACCGTCTCACGCGTGCTGAACGGCTCAGACGAGGATGCAAAATCGGCAGCAGCGCCCGAAACCGTCCAGCGGATCCGGGACCTGGCCAAACAACTCAACTACAGACCCAACCCGAACGCCATCGGGCTGCGAACGCAGCGCACACGCACGATAGGCGTGCTGGTACCGCAACTGTCCGACATCGTGGTCGCCATGATTTACGAGGGCATAGACGCGGCGGCCGTGCACGCGAATTACCAGACGTTTGTTTCGAACACCCAAGACATCCCTGCCCGGCAACGCGAGTTGGGAGAGTCGGCGTTGGCGCGACGGGTGGATGGAATCATGTTTGCGGATGCGCGGTTGGATGATCCGTACTTCATTGATGAGATTGCGAAACGTGGGATTCCGATGGTGCTGGTGAGTCGGCGACTGGGGCAGCACTGCTCTGTCACGTGTGATGATTTTGAAGGTGGGCGGTTAGCGGCGGATCATCTGGTCGGGCTGGGGCATAGGGATATTGCGGTGCTGGCGGGTCAGGCACATGCGAGCACTGGGGTGGATCGCACGGCTGGGTTTGTGGCGAGGTGCGAGGAACTCGGGGTTGATATTGATAAGGCCTGGCGGCCTACGAGCCCGTTTAATACTGAAGCTGGCCGGAGCGTGGGGGAAAGACTGTTGGCGGGGTCGCGAAAGCCGACGGCGTTTTTTGCTGTGAATGATTTTTTGGCTATCGGGTTGATGGGGGCGCTAAGGGATTATGGGATGACGCCGGGGTCGGATGTGGCGGTGGTCGGATATAACGATACGCCTGTGGCTGCTGATCTGCCTATTAGTTTGACGTCAGTGCGATCGCCTATGCATCAGATGGGGTATAGGGGGGCTGAGTTGTTGATTGAGCAGATGGGGGGTGGTAGGTCGGAGTCGGAGAGATTGATGCCGGAGCTGGTGGTTCGGCAGAGTAGCGGGGTGGCTTCGAACCGCGGACATATGTGATTTGACACCTACCATCGAGGAACAACAACTGCGCGAACACCTCGTGGTAGAAGAGATCACGTTCGCCATTCCCGCGCAGAGCTTCGCGATCTCGTGCGCCATTAGTGCTGAGGAAGCGTTGCCCGTGGTGACGGAATTCGCCCTGCGCATCGCGTACGTCTGTGGCACGCTCAGCCCCGCGCAGATCCAGGATTTTTTCGGCTTCTCGAAGAAGGAGACCGATGCCGTTCTCAAGTCTCTGCTGGACGAGCGTCTGCTGCAATGGAACGACGAGCATCTGGAACTCACCACTTATGCGCTCGCGCGTTTTCAGGACAGTTCGGACAATTTGCCGCGCTTCTTCAAGATCCAGGACTGGAGCACCGAAGTCGTATTCGACCTGATCAGCTTCAGCCCGGCGGAACGTCCAAGCCGCCTGAAGCGGGTGCGCTCCCAGATCGAATTGGCGACACGCAACCTGGACAAGCAGTCGCGCACGCGGCAATATGCGGAGCAATCCTTCCAGCAGAACTTCCGCCAGATCTGCACCAAGGACAAAGCCGAGATCTACAAGATCAGTGCTATTGACGCTGGCGAGCGCTTCAGCATTCCGCTGTCGTGCACATTCCATCTAGATCTTGGCGGGCAGACGAGCATCCGCCGCAACATCGACGATGAAAGCTTCGGCAGCCGGCTGGAGATATCCGAGGCGATCACCGATGCGCTGGCCAGCCAGGAGCGAGGCGACAACGAGCGCCTGCGTGACTTTATCCAGACCTTCGATGACACGCTGCTGCAACGCTACGTGACAGGGGATGCGTTCGATCTGCGCCGATACGCCCAGGAGGTCCATCTGACGCGGATCGTGCGCCCGGACGACGACCGCGTTACGCCAATGCTGGGCGCGTTGTACCTTCCCCGCAACGCCGGCTTGCTGCTCGAGCGCATTCAGGCCGCAATGGCGCAGTTAGACGCACGGTTTGAGCTTGAGCCGCCTTCCACAGAATCGGCAGAATCCGACACCGAGGAGGCTGCAGAAACGACACATCCCGCACAGCGGGAGGCCCTGTGGTGGGCGCCGCAATCACCGCTGTGGGCGCGCACGCGAAGCGCGCGCGACCTGGCGCAGAAGATCGAACGGTTGCTGGTCCCTCAAGGTGGCGAACGCCCCTCGACTGGGCTGCAGGTCGTGGTGCCTACCGCACGCCGCTCACGGGAGCGCCTTGCCGTCTACCAGGACCAGTTCAGCCGCCTGCTGGCGGCAGATGTAGTGTTGATGGATGGAAGCTTGGAACTGTTGCTCGTGCCGGACGCCTTGGTTTGTGCCATGTTCCACTTCAACTTGGCTCACAACGCGACAGCCGTGCCGATCGGTTTTATGTCGTCCGCCCCTGAACACATTGCATCCGCGGGGGCGCTGGTTTCAGCACGAATGCGAGGCCGCTCGGACAGCGTCACTGCGGCGCGCGAGGAGGGCGGCGCGGCTCTGATCGACGGTCTGGCCCAACTGGTCGCACGCCTGACACCGCCACGCGAAGTTGACGCGGACGGGTCCACCAAGGGGGGCCGCGCTCGACTGACGCTGAAGAAGTCACGAGAGAACGCTGGTTCATGACCATCAACCTCGAGTACGTAGGAGAAACGACGCGAAAGCGCCTAGCATTCAGCTCGGGCGAATCCGTGCCACTCGGCTTCGATGACCTGGTGGCTTTCCACGGAAAACTGCGCGAGCCCACTTCGAATCCGAGGGGCTCAAGTTGCTTCAACGGAACTCGAGCATTTGCAGATCGCAGATTCCGCGCGACCGACTTTATTCTTTGTATTCACGCCAGTCTAGACAAAACGGCTTATTGAGGTAATATAAGGGAACATAAAAGATCCCTTAAATTGCAATGAATGCAAACGCCCGCCCGGCCGGCTTGCCGGTTAAGCGACAGCCGCTTCCAAGTACCACCAAGCACCAATGGTCCGTGCTGCTGCAGACGCTACTCATTGCTGGCTTTGTCGAACGGTCCCGTTGGACGCAGTCTGAGGCCGTGTTTCACGGTGGGACCAGCCTGAAGCTTGGCTGGGGAAGCCCAAGGTGGTCAGAAGACCTCGACTTCCTTCTGAAAAAGGATCACCTACAAGAGGCCGAGCGGCACATTCAGAGCGCCGTGACGTTCGCCCGCGCCCACCTGGCGCGAATCGACGCTGCTTTGCAGGTCGAGGTATCGGGCAAGACCAGCGATCGCATGGCGCGCTACGCCGTGTCGATGACTAAGCCAGGGCTTCTAGGCAAGGCGATGGTCAAGGCGGAATTCTGGGGCGTTGAGGACAGCTATCTGGAACGCTATCCGTCCGCATTGCGCCTGCCCGAGCCTCCGCAGGAGCTGGCGCAGGCCGGCTACTTCGTACGTGTTAGCTCGATGCTACCCATGGCAACCTTGAACGCTGTGATGTGCGACAAGCTCGTCGCAGTTGCGAACCGACCGTACTTCAAGGCCCGGGACATCTTCGACATGTACTGGATCCGGCAGGAGCGGAGCTTCGAGCGACCGACTCCTGAACAAATGGCCAGGGACGTCCTTGTTCATGCCAGCGCCTATGACGCTCCCATGGACCCCGAACAGGCCCACGCCCCCAAGCTCGAGTTCACCTCGGAACAGAAGCTCGCTCTTTCCATGGCGGGGTCGCTGCGGTCCTGGGCGGATTCAATTCATACGACGGAATACCTCGTAAAGGCGCAAACCGAACTGAAAACGTTTCTTGTGGACTCCATGGGCGGTTTGCATTTGTGGGAGACCTATTGGAAGGGCCAGGTGTCGACCATGATCGATGACGCTGGCGCGATGGCGCTGCAGTGCGCTGAAGCGATGGAGAAGATTGTTGGCGAGGTAGAGGGGGAGCACACCAGACCGGCGCCCACCCGAGAATCACCGCGGGGCTGACATGGGCGTTGAGATGATCCGATCCCTCGAGGAGGCCGAAAAAGAGCGCAGCCGCAGGGTCTCAGCTGTAACGCGCCTCAAAGAACTTCCCGCCGTTTTCTCTTTGGCTGATCTTTGCCGCCTGCAGGAGATGCCTGTTGAAGCCGCCAAGGTTTGGGTCAAGCGAATGGCGCGCACTGGGCTGATCCAGTTCGTCGGGCCGCGCGCCGCGCTCTACTTCAATGTGCTGCGGTACCCGAGCTCGCCACAGGACAATCTCCTCGAGGCGGTGGGCCGCTTGTACCCGGACGCAGTGGTCCTGGGGGCGCACGTGCTCCATGCATATGGCTGGGTGACGCAGATCCCACAGATTGTGGACGTCGCAGTGACGCCGCGCCGCAGCATGGCGGCCATCAATGGCGTTCACCTGTGCCCGCGCCCCCGCGCCTGGTATCGGGAGCAGCAGGACGCTGGCGCCATCCTTCGCTACGGAGAGTCCCCCTTCACGCTGGACTCGCTCACGCCAGGAGCCGCCTTGCAGGACCTTCGGGCCAACGGGACGGGTGAGATGTGGATCCCGGACCCCGACGACCTCTACATCCCAGACAACGTGGAGGAGGGCGTCACACGCCATGCGACTGGTGACCATTCAGACTTCCGCGAACTGGACGAGCTCGACTCTGGCGATGCCAGCCCCCTGGGGGCGCATGAAAAGGACAACGGCTTTTTCGACGACGACGCGCCGGCCTAGTGTTGCGGCCGCCTTCCAATATTTTAGGCGGCCGGCGCTCCTTGATAGTATGAACAGACACGCTAATTCATACTTTATGGGTACTTCCAATGCGCACATATCGGCTTGTACGTTTGGCCGCGGCTCTGTGTTCCACGCTCATCGTCTCCAGTGTCGGCGCGGTTGAAAGTCGCTGCCCGTCACACTATGCCGGCGCACTGCCACCCGTGATCCTGGATGCCGCAGTGGCCACCGGCGCGATGGAACTGTGCACTCAGGGATATGGCGTTCTGTACTCTACCGAAGCGAAATCGCCGATTCTTGCGGCAGAGCACCTTTCCCCGGCCCGCGTACGCCGCGCGTACGAGCATCTGGGGCGCTCAAACGACTTTCGTCCAGACGAACGAGTCTCGCGGCGCGCTCGTGCATCCTTAGACGATTTCCGCGGCTCCGGCCTTGACCGTGGCCATTTGGCGCCTTCGGCCGATATGGATTCGCCCCAAGCCGACAGCGAGAGCTTCCTTCTCACGAACATCGTTCCCCAGGATCCGCATTTGAACCGCAATCTTTGGGCAGCGATTGAGAAGGGCGTGCGGGCCATGGCCAAGCATCGGCAGATCTATGTGGTCACGGGCGTTGTCTGGGAGCCCCACGGCACTCGAACTGTTGGCCGCGGCCAAGTGCGCGTGCCGGCATATCTGTACAAGGCGGTCTACGATCCCGGCGCCCGCGCCGCTGCTGCATACCTGGTGGCAAATGCTCCTCACCAGCGTCATCGCGAGCTTAGCCTTGCCGAGCTGCGCGCGGTCGCCGGGGTGGACCCGTTTCCTGGCGGCGGCGATTTCGCTAAATTGCGGCTCCCTCGGCCCCGGTACTAACTGTTGCGCTGCCCGAGCGCCATTGCAATTTTCGAAGGAGCGCTCTCCACGACGCGTAGATTTTCGATACATTGGCATCTGTCCAGAAATCACGGAGTCGGAAAGTGCCCATACCTAGACAAGGCGGCGGCCCCAGGCTGATCGTCATTGCATCAGACGAGGAAGTCCCTTTCCGATCTTGCGAAAGAGAAGCCGAAAACCACGCTCTTAGGACTATACGCGCTTACCATTCCCACGATTCCAGGTCTGAAGTTAACGAAGAACGCTCGATCGGAAGTCATAGACGCATTCCGCGCGGGGCTCGCAAGTGTCCCCGGCGTGGAGCCTGTCACTTATACCGAAGCTAGGGCTTTCGATATGCCCGCAGGCAAGCCGATCTTGGGCAGCGTATATGCCGCCCACCCCTGCGCCGACGATCTCTTCTACCCGATCGCATCCTTTCACCATTTGGTCTTCGATGACAAGGTCGCCGAGGCGAGCCGTCTTCTAAGGAGCTTGGGCGCAACGCGCCTAAGGATCGAGAGTATTCAAGGCTGGGACAAGAGCATCAGCGCTAATCTCACAGGCCAGATCAATGGCGCAGATGTAGGTGCCGAAGCCCGCAGCACCTCAACCTCTGCGTCCAATCTGGTTTTTGAAGAAACCTATGAGAACGACAGAACGCCGTCAATACCACGGGATCTGCGCTGGTACTTCCGAGAGCCGTTGTGGCAGGAACTCGCCAAGGGGCGGCTTGAGCACGGGATGCGCACCTTTTCCCTGGAGGCCACCTACGACGAAGATCACAATATCAACGCGGGGTTGAAAATTAAGCTCGAGAAGGCAGGCTTGGACATCGGGGGCGCGTTCCGAGAACACGTCGCTTCGACCTGGAAGATGACCGGCACTTTTTTCAACAACATCAAGCCTGCCTGAAATGCGAGGCGCGGCGCGCTACCGAGGCGCCATGCCTTTGCGCAGCTTCGCCGGTTCCTCCATCATCTCCTGTACGGCCTGGTCGCGTTCGATGACACAAGGCTCCGCGCGCAGAGCTTCCATGAAATCGTCGTATAGCCCCGCTGTGACGCCGGCGGGACGCTTGAAATCGTTGGAGAGTTGGTGGGCGCGCAGCAGCACCGAACGCAGCCGCTTGATCTCCCAGAGCAGGGCGATCACGTCGGCGTTCCAGTATTGCCGCTCGCGGATCGCGCGCAGCTCAGCATAGGTGAGAGGGGCTTTGAACGGCATGATGGAATACACTGTTTATTTGTACAGTATATTCCACCGAAAACGGGGTCACTTCATTGGCGTTGCGACGAGCTTGTCCGACGGGTAGGGCACCATGAATTGCCGGCTCTCATCTGCGCTCGCGGGGTAATCCCCCCATAGAAGCGTCGCATCCAGAAGTAGAATTTTCTCGTTGAGGAGTTCTACAGCATGAAGAAGTCGAGATTCACAGACAGCCAGATCATCGAAGCGATAAAGCGGGCCGAGGCGGGCTTGGCAGTGCCCGAGTTGTGCCGCGAGCTGGGCATCAGTTCGGCAACGTTCTACAAATGGCGGGCCAAGTTCGGCGGCATGGATGTGTCAATGATGTCGCGGATGAAGGAGCTGGAGGCCGAGAACGCCCGGCTTCGCAAGATGTATGTCGAGGAGAAGCTCAAAGCTGAGCTTCGAGCGGAGACACTCGAAAAAAAGTGGTGAGGCCATCTCGCCGGCGCGAGATGGCCCAACACATGGTGCGCGAGCGAGGAATTTCAGTGCGCCTGGCCTGCGAGGTGGTGGGCATCAGCCAGACCTGCTACCGGTACGTCTGCAAGCGCAGCCCCGAGAACGATGAGATTGCAGACTGGCTGATGCGGCTTACAGACAACCACCGCAATTGGGGGTTTCGGGCTGTGCTACCTGTATCTGCGCAACGTCAAAGGCTACTCGTGGAATCACAAGCGGATCTACCGTATCTATCGGGATCTGGCGCTGAATCTTCGTATCAAGCCGCGCAAGCGTCTGGTGCGCCAAGCGCCCGAGCCGCTGACCGTGCCAAACCAGCTCAACCATGTATGGTCGATGGACTTCATGCACGATCAGTTGGCCGATGGCCGAAGCATCCGATTGTTCAACGTGATTGATGACTTCAATCGAGAGGCCCTGGGCATCGAAATCGACTTCTCGCTGCCGTCCGAGCGCGTGATCCGATCCTTGAAGCAGATTATCGGTTGGCGGGGCAAACCGCGGGCGATACGCTGCAACAACGGACCGGAATATCTAAGCGCCGCTATTACCGAGTGGGCTGGGCAATGGGGTATCAAGCTCGAATACATCCAGCCGGGCAAGCCACAGCAAAATGCCTATGTCGAGCGATTCAACAGGACCGTGCGCTACGAGTGGCTATCTCAGTATCACTGGGAAGACCTGGATCACGTGCAGCGCGCCGCGACCGAATGGATGTGGTCCTACAATCACGAACGCCCGAATATGGCACTGGGCGGCTTCACCCCCAAACAGCGGCTAGCCATGGCCGCATAGCGTTCCTACTTCTGGCAATCGCTAAGAATGGGGGGGTTACCGGGTGAGCTCTGCTGGAGAGATGTCGTAGGTGTACATCAATCGGGCAATTGAGCCGATGGCGGAAGCTTTTGCGTTGCTTCGCACGACTTTTAGTCGCTGTTGAAGGCGGCTGATTTCGGCATGAATAGATTCCAATGAGTCGCGTCGTACCACACCTGTCTCCTATCAATAACCGTCCCTTGAGGCGATGAGAGCGAAGCTGAGCGCCAACGTACTCTCTCGAAGGTGAACCGTCGGGCAGCTTTTCGCCAAAGCATCCAACCTGGTGATCGCCACATGGGTGCCAACCCGCACCGACAACGGACCAGATCGTTTGTCATGCAACATCCTACTCCGCTTTAAACCGGCTCCGTCGCGTCAGACTGAACGGAACCCTGAATGGGATATAGCTGCAATATTGCAGACCTTGAGCTTGGCTTTGGCCCTCCGCAGTCTCAGGCGCATTGCCTTCACGTATGCGCCCACGTCGGCAGCCACGTCGCGCCAAAACTTGAAGAGGCGGCTGAGCAGGGGTAAGCGACGGACGATGAGCCAAATATCGGGGGAGGATTCGCTGTTTTTCAAGCCAGCAGTTTAGTGCGAAGAGATTGATACTCTGCCTCCGTGAGTTCGCCGGCCACCTTCAGTTCTGAGAGCGCCCGAAGTTCGCCCGCTATGGATAGAGTGGGTGCGTTCGTCATGCTAATTTGGGCCTCGAGTAGTCTTCGGCGCTCGGCATTTCTGCTGGCTTGATCGGCGCGTTTGATCATGACGTCAAGATGCGCATGAAAGAGGCGCGCTTCTTCCATGATCCGCTTCGCTTCCGGCGAATTTCGAGAGATTTCACGCGAGAGTAGTTGCACGTCGTGAAGAGGGTTATTGACATCATCAACGGTAACCCTGATCTCAATCGAAGAAACTTTTCGATTGGTCTTCTTTTTTCCTGATAGACCTCCAATGATCATCCCTACTCCGCCAAGCAGTAGCCCGCCAACAGCGGCGCCAGCGATCTGACTTGAGCGTGATGTGCTCGTTTCGCACTCTCCGTCGATGTAGAGTTCTGCGGCAAACACTTCGGCTACGTCAAAGACCTCCGCGTTGATCCAGTTGCCGCCTGCCAGGCATATCGACTTTGCGTCGTGGCCAATTGCGATACCCGCCCGCTTGTCAAAGCTGACCAACACGTGCGCGGACCCTTGCCCATTCACAACGGCCAACGAACGCACAAGTGTCGCTTCAGCCCGGCGACGTGCCTGGTTTTTCAAGGCTGCACAAAGCGCTACAGCGCAAATTATGAGCAGTAGGAAGCCATTCCCGGTCATAAGAAAATCCCCAGATTGAACAGGAAGAATACGTCACATTCAAAAATTCATGGTTGCATTTACAAATTCGTCGCGTCGGAGCGACGTTTGCCGTGAGTGGACGCGGAACTCGAAGCCTATGGATGAGGCGGCAGGCGGTAAGTTGCGCCGGGCTACGGGGCAGCATTTATTTAAGCGCGACGTGGACCTCTCTTTGAGACTACCGTTCGTGCACCCGACCGACGCACTCGCGGCGGCTCAGTGTCCGCGACCAGGCCGCGCAAGAGGGCACCCCAGGGCTGATCTTCAAAGTAACGCTTGCGCGGGACTGTTCCCTGGCCGCGGAAAGGGGCAAGTTTGCGCGAGACGGCGATGGCCGTATCGTCGCCATCCCAAACCAGAGTAGTACGATATGAACCTGCCCTATCGGAAGTGCCATCCGTCGGCCTAAGGCAGCGGAACCATGCTTAGAGTACATAGCCCCTGGAGGTCACCGTAATGCGAGTCCTCATTGTCGACGATGATTCCGTGTCGGCTGAGCTGACGGCTGAATGCCTAATGATGGAACCTGGCGTCATCGGCGAAATCGCTTGCGACGGTGCGTCGGCGCTGAGGATAATCGAGACGTTTGCGCCCGACGTCATTCTCCTAGACGTTTCCTTGCCGGACACCTCCGGACTGGACTTGGCGCCGCAATTAAAGATTGCGAACCCTGAACGTCCCCCGCGCATCATTATCTTCACCGGCAGCGTTTGGGACGCCGCTGGCGCCCTGCTACCCGTGGGCGTTGACGGTTGGCTTTCGAAACCCGCCCATTTGGACGATCTTCTTGCATGCGTTTTTCGGCCCATAAGAACGTGAGCGCGGGTCATAGCGGCCGCAACGATCGGTAGTGTTGGGGTCGATTCGATCTCCACAGTGCCCGCCGATTTCTCGATCTGCAATCGCCGGCGTTTGGAGTATTTCGGCTTAGCTCGCCCCTAGCCCGCCGCAACCAGTGGGTGAAACGTGGTGCGAAGTAGTGAATGAAGCTACCCGGCAAGGACGAACGGTTCTGCGCTGGATGGCTGGTGGAAGGTGGGACGCGCGATACACGTCCAGTTAAGACCAGACCAATCCCGCATTGGGACGTTCGGCTCGAGGCAGTCTACCTTTCCATACGTCTACGGCTTCGAGCGGACGCTCGCAATTGCCTTGAGGAGCGGTGGCTGAAAGTTATAGGCCTGCAACCTATCGAACTGAAGGTGCCCTCAACGCCGTTGCTACACAGAACGCGTATTCGGTGAGGCCTTTGCCAGCGTGCACCGTGCGTCAGCCTGGGAGGACAAACAGAAGGCTAAAAAGCAACGTCTCACAGTGGATGCTACCTGCAAATTCTGAATGCCGATGCGGTCCGATGCTTGACTCAAAGGTGGCACCGTCCAGTTCCCCGCGCGAGAGTGGCTCGTTGCTTTCCCGCGTGATTAGCGCGCTACGCGCCGCCCGGCGGTCGTTGGACTGCGTTTACGAGATGCTCCTTGCACCCAGATTATAAACGGCTGGCCACCCACCCACGCACGAGCGTTGAGATGCGGGGCTGCCTTTGGGCCGGCTGTGTGGCTACGCGTTGGTCTGCCCGTAATCCGAATGAAGGATTCCGTTCGTCTGCTGCTACGTCAACAATAGCTTGTCCTTGCCGGCATACGACTTGTCAATTATTCATGCCCTGTTTTCCGTGCGTGGAGGCAAACGAGGAGGAGCACACATGACTCGTAGCACCAGGTTGTCCGATGTGATTATCAAATTCCCGGACCGGTCTATCTGCCGCATCGAGCGCAGGTTGTTTACTACGCGCGCGTCAAATGGAGCTTCCGTCAGGCAACACGTCTGCACCTTACCTTCAGGCGAACTTGTGGTGTGGCTCGCTGGCGGTCGATATCGCTTGCCAGATGGCTCTATCGGCGTTGCAGTAGCCCACAGTCGGCCTCCGTCTTAGCAATGCGACGACGGATATCTATTCGGTATCTCTGCGTCGCCGCTGGCGCCCTCGAGTGACGAGCTGCTGTAAGCTGAGGCCCAGGCCTTCTGCCAGCCGTACCTTGTTCGGAAGCGTCAATCGGGCGAACTCCGATTCCATCGCCTCGTATTCTGACGTGCTTACTCCTAGACGTACTGCCATGATTTGCTGGTTCAAACCAAGGTACTCACGCCAGGCGCGCACCAGTGACCAATGATTATGAACGGCAGCGACTACAACCTCATGCGGAATTAGGCCGTCATCCGAAAGCGGGGAACATGAAGGCGCCTCTGATTCTGGCAGCTCCGCCCGATCTGTGGAAGGAGTCACCAAATCATCAACTTCAACGGTTTGGCTGTTCGTAAGAAAGTTTGCGGGATCGGCCGACTGAGGCGACGATCCAGACGCCATCGCTAGCAGCCGCTGGTACTCGTCGTAGCGCAGCACGACGAACGCGGGGACCCCGTTGAATTCCAGTATTTTGGGGCCAATCTCATTCATGGCTGCTCCTCGCTCAGTCTGACCTCTTCTACCTCCACGCCTGCGCGGGAAACGCGGAGACAGAGGTCATAGCCGCTGGCGGAAATGCAATGCTGCTCTCCGCTAGCGAACGCTTCGGCCTCGTGGTCGAAGCGCCGACGGAACTCTCCAACGGATTCAACCAACCGGCGCTGATCCGCGGTCGCCAAGCCCAGCAACATCTTTGCTGCCGCTGGCCACCAACTTAACTTCACCATCAAAAAGCTCCCCAAGCGGTTGGATCTTGCCCACCACACCTATTGCGTTGCTTCTTTGTAAAATGCGAGACTGCACAGGTCAACACTGTCCACGACGACGCGTTAGGGCTTGCGCACGGTGAACAGGTTTTCGGATGATCATCGTCAGGTCGCTCGTAGTTGCCAAAACGCGCCTGACTGCTATTGTCACTACGTAGCACCGCATTGTGATGCTCAAGCGGTAAGGATCTTGAGCCACGACGTCGTCCAACGATACAACGCATCTATCGCACACATTGCACGAGGTCGTTCAGGCTGTGAGTTGGTCGGGAAATCTTCGCCGGTCGATCATCGGACCTAGTCAGTTAACCCCTTTTTCGCGCCGGTGCGAAAAATGCATGCCCCGAGCTTCTCCAAATTTGCAGGCTTTGCAAGCCAATCATCAACGCCGGGCGGAAGAATACGGTCAGCGGGTTCTCGGGCACTGCCGCTGAATATGACGATACGCGCGGTTGGGCACATGGCTTTGATCCGGGGCGCCAAGTCTAAACCCGACACATCTGGAAGATGGACGTCCAAGAGTACGACTTCGGGGCTGAACTTGCCTCCTATGGAGAGCGCAGTCGCACCGTCAGATGCGACTTCGACGTGCACGTCGAAGTCCAGCATCAAGCACTCCGCTGTTAGTTCGGCCCCTAAAGTGTTGTCGTCCACGATAAGAATGCGCATTGCGGGGTGTCCCTTCTGCCGATTGTAGTAATTGATCCGGTCGCACTCATGCTCAATGAGGCGGCGCGGCGCGACGTTGCCAAATGCGGTCCCGTATCGTACTCCTCCACGCTCTCACTATCTTGGGGCCCAACAACGGTGCCGCATGAAGATACCAGTCCTCAAGCGGGGACTCTTCCGCCTGCAATGTCCGTCATCGGCTAGCACTGTATTGCGGCAGCTCTTGGCGTTGCGCTGGCAGGTGACGGCCTCCGGGGGGCTCCGCCGCCTGTGAGAGATTCAGGTAATGGCTAAGGTGAGCGCTCAGAGGCTGTTTGATCAGCGGCTTCATGAACGCCACCGACAGGTCGCGCCCCCTCGGTGGGAACGGAGCGGCACTTTGGGCTTCACACATAGGAGTTATGGCACGCCCCCGTTCTGTCAGGTACCCAACTTGGTCCCCGACCCGGCGCGTCGCGCCTGTCCTCGGCGTTCTCGAAGCTACGAACCGTTGTCCCTCTTCAAAGATTGAAGCCGCGAAACTCGGCCTCGACTGCATTCTGGAGCCGGCTTTGTGTCGTAGCGGCAAACTCTTGCTTCCCTAGACAGTCATGGTGCAGGTCCGCCGGCGAAATCTCACGGGCGAGAAAGCGTATCTGCGCAGTTTCGATCGATCAGCATGTCGGTCGCTGATGTCAAAAAAAACCCAGGATTGAACCTGGGCGAATCGCGAAGCAATCCGCCGGCACGGGCTGCGCGAAAGTTGAGACTAAAACCGGTCGGGAATTACCGCCATAATACATACACCATTGTCCATCTGCTGAACATCTTTTGGCCCAGATCCATTGCATCCGCCGACCTTCTCAGCAGTATGCCGGTCGATCGTGTCGCAAACGCATCCCATCAAGCCGTGGACCGACGCGAAGAGGAATAGCCGGGCTCGAACAGGCGCAGTGGCGCTGAGGAAGAGTGGTGCCGAGTTTGCGTTTCGCGCTTGAGCTAAGCGGGAGGCCGAACAGCGGACGCAGCTTGGCGAGGGATTCCGCCAGATGACGGATGGACGCTCCTATCTCACGTGGCTAGATTGAACATTCAATCGGAAAGGATAAGGGGTGGCGCAAATGCGCATCGGAATTTTGCTAGGTGTCGTCTGTTTCACGCTTGGTGCGCCAGCGTCGGCGCAGTACCGAATTGAGATCGAAAAAAGCAGAGCAGGGCCCTTCGCGCCAAACTACAAAACGCGCGAAGCTGCAATTTCAAATTTCGAAACCAAATGCAAGACGTGGCCCGACGCAATAGGAAGGGTGATTGAATCCAGTTCGGGTGAAAGCGTCCGTGTTGATTGCATTGCAGTCATGGAACGGATTCGTGCTGCTAAAGCAGAGCGCTTGACGCGCGAGAAGTCGCAGCGCGAGTTGCAACAGCGATACCAGGTTTTTGCGCAGAGCTCGACCGGGGTCTGGCGTAGTACTGGTGGGTATCCGACGGAGCAAACGGCCCGGGCGGCGGCCGAACGCCAATGCATTGATCGCGTGACCCCGCCCAAGAATTTGGCGAGCAAATTTGTGGATCCCGCCGGCCAAGAGATTGTATTTTCATGCGCAACTAAGCGCTAGGATTACATCCTGCGGCTACGAGAACGCCCAAAGTCCCCTCAAGCCAGCAAAGGAGCTCTGGGTGCTCGAACCGGTCCATTGCGGGGTTCTCTCCAGCAGACCTCCCGTCGCCCCTTTCGTGAAGGATGGAGAGGCGCAGTTCTCCCGGCTGCTCGGGCAGTTTCCGACTATGGGTCCGCGTCTTTGAATGCCCTTCGCTGTAGCTGCTGTACGGGTGTTCGATCGCGTGGATAGGGAGCCCCTTTCGCCTGTCTCATTCCTACGCCTCACCGGTCCTGCGCCGTCAATAGGCGGGCGGAGCTAGCTGTTCAAGCTCCAACTGCTTGATCAACTCGCAACTGCGACCCTTTGCACAAACACGGTGGAAGTTGAGTAATTGGACGCTCCGATATGGCAAAGAGGAGCGCCCCATGAATGCCGTTGAGCCTCCGAATCGAGATAGGGTCCGGCTTCCCAGAAGTCTGGCTGAGTTGGACGAGGCGCACCGCTACAAACTTCTGGTTGAGGCGGTGCTGGACTACGCGATCTTCCTACTCGATCCAGACGGCCTCGTGGCCAGTTGGAATTCCGGCGCGCAACGCTTTAAAGGCTACGGTGCTTCGGAGATCGTAGGTCAATACTTCTCTCGCTTTTACACCGAGGAAGATCGCATCGCAGGCGTCCCGGAGCGCGCTTTGGCGATCGCCGCCAGTGCGGGTCGTTTTGAAGCCGAGGGGTGGCGAGTACGAAAGGACGGCACGCGTTTCTGGGCCAGCGTTGTCATAGATCCCATTCTCAATGACGCAGGCCAACTAATCGGCTTTGCAAAGATCACGCGGGACATCACCGATAAGCGACGCGCTCAAGATGAGCTGCACGCCGCACAGCATGCCTTGTATCGGGCGCAAAAGATGGAAGTTTTGGGCCGCCTGACCGGCGGGTTGGCTCACGATTTCAACAACTTTCTGACCATCATCAGTGGTGCGGCAGAATTGCTACAGAATCCACGGCTGGCAACTGACAAGCGGGATCGCTACGTAAAAACGATTGCAGAAACCGCGACGCACGCGTCCCAACTCACAAGACAGATGCTGACCTACGCCCGACGCCGGCCTCTTGAACCGTGCGATTTCGACGTTCGCTCCTGCATTGACGGAATGAAGCAGCTCTTTGAATCCACACTGGGATCAACAGTTCAGTTGCAATACGAAGCTACCGACGACCCATGCGTGGTGTGTACGGATATGAGCCAGCTGGAGAACGCGCTGCTAAATCTGGTGATTAATGCCCGTGACGCCATGCCTGAGGGCGGAACTTTGACCATCGCCGTCGAGCGCAGGACCTCCCATCCTGATGGCCGAGGCGGGGTGATAGCCAATCCTTGTGTGGCTATCATCGTCGCTGACGATGGAGAGGGCATACCACCATCGGTGTTGGATCATATCTTTGAACCTTTTTTCACTACGAAGCCGGCGGCGAAGGGGACGGGCCTGGGACTTAGCCAAGTTTTCGGTTTCGTGAACCAATCTGGCGGCTACATCGACGTGGCCAGCACTCCACAGAAGGGCACATCCTTCACTCTATATTTTTCATGCGTATAAGCTGATGAGTGCCACGCCCCCGCTCGGTGCAATCACCGCGTATACGTGCCTAACTTCTGGGTATTAAAATTTCCAGATGCGCAAGAAGCTCGCCGTAGCCGTACGGTTTGGGCATGAACCTTGTCGCATGTGGCAGCCCATCTAGCGCGGGCTGATGCCGTCCGGACGTCAGTAGTACGGCCACTCCCGGCAGCCCCGCCACTATCCGTCGCGCCAACTCGAGCCCGTCTATCAAGCCGGGCATTTCGATGTCCGTCACCACCGCACGGACTTCCGGACTCCTCTCTAGAATCGCGATCGCCTCATCGGCACAATTCGCTTCAAGAACGACGTAGCCTTCAGCGGCAAGCATTTCTCCTAGGAGCCATCGGGCCGTGTCGTTGTCGTCCACTACTAGAATTGTGTATGTTGCTCCGGCCTGTGTTAATTCGGCATCGGTCATCTTTTCATCTCCACTGCACATTCTTCCCTTGTGGAAACAGGCGCATAGTGAGGCCTATTCTGCACTCTGACGATATTGGAGCGGTCGTAAGGCTGCATACCGTATGAATTGTTCCTGTTCGCGCCCGTCTGCAACGACCATGCCCGCCGCGCACGGAGTAGTGCTCATAAGATGCGGGGGTTACATGGGCGCAGCACAAATCTGCTGCACCGGGCGATATCCTAGAGGTCCCGTCCAACAGCTTTTGACTCGACGGAGCCGTCGGCTACGAAGATCGGGGCCAGCAGCCGCTTCCTGCGGAAAACCGGAAGCCGATGGCAGGTTTCGACTGTGGATTCAACAGGTCGTTGCGACAGCTTGGTCAAACCGCCTGCCAGATGATTTTTGAAATCCCAAGGCCGGTGGCCGGGTCGGCGTCAAGTGAAAAATTGTCCACATAGAAAACAGTCAAGCGAAAAAGCATGCACTCATCCGTGAATGAAAGGATACTGGGCGGCAATTCCCATTTGGCCCGCGAATACGTGATCCTTGCCATAGAAGGTCAACATCGAAACATGCTGATCAAGAGCTAGTAAGCAGCTAAGCGAAAAATCATCGCGTCGATTTGTGTAGCGAAGTTCAAGTTCTTCTCGCCATTGAGCGCTGCGCGCCATAACAAGTGCGCGTTCGCGACGTTGCTCCATCCTTTCCCGCGTTAACGTAAAGGGCCCTCGATTGCGGAACGAACCGCTTTCGGGAACGTGGTCAATCAGGCGAGGAGGCGGTCGATCATAAACTGCCAGAACAGAAATTTTGCCTTCGGCAGACTCGTTGCGACCCGAAGCATACCTACACGCGGCCAACACCTGTTCAATCGAGTCGAACCAAGCGTTGGCACCAGCTGAATCACTTGACCGGTGCACGTAGGCACGCAGATAGGCACGGCAACCAATTAACCGTTCGAACGTCCGTTCTGTAATAATGGGGTCGTATTCGGAGAGCAGGCGTCGTTGATCGCCCTGAGCAGCGATCCTGGCTAGTGTCGGAAAATCAACTGCCCTTCGCCGACCCAACTGTTCGGTCTCCTCTTTCCAAGTCGCAGGAGTCGAAGAATAGTCCTCGCAACAATAAATGCGGCACTCAGCCTCAAGCTCGGGAAAATAAGAATCTCGAGACTGAGTGCCGAATAACCAGCTGAAAGTGCCACCAAATAAGACACTTCCAACGCTTGAAAACGGGTCTCGTCCAGCAATCTTTGTAGGTTCGGGGCCGTAGCTCTCGAAAGGAGAGTTGAGAAGACTACTGCTAAAGTCAAGGCCGCGTAGAGTGCCCGGCAATCCGTCTCCTAACGTGTAGTAGCGTGCCGCAGGCGCCCACCCTCGTCGCCTGACGTAAAAATAGCGAACCACCGCATAGGCTACGTGCGTGGCGACTTCCCATGCTGCGCCCGCGTCGCGTTTCCGTAGTTTGCCCACCATATTAAGAGCACCATCCTGGACGTCGTGATCGTTCGACTCCATGATTAGTATCAGCGCAAGACAAGCAAGCTTGTCTGTGGAACCCTGCATCGCGAAGATTTGAGGCGCCATATCTTCAAGCGATGTCACAAATCGTGGGCTGTCAAGGACAGTCACAAACTGCGTTTCTGATGAACGCAAATTCCCAACAATACGATTCGCCCTAACGTAACCCAAAAGGCTGTCGACATTCGATAATCGGCTGATGCTGTACTCATACAGTAACAGGGGGAGCGCACTGCGGGAGTCCGCGGCTTGGTTATATAGATTCAACAGTGCTGAACGTAACTGAAAGCTATCTTTCCATATGTCGTTGGCTAAGGAGGTCGAAACAGGCTCATACCCAGATCCTCGCCGCAGGCCCCGCATTTCCTGCTCAAATCGGTGTGCCCCCTTTAGATCCCCCGCGCGAATGCGTTTAAGTAATCCATTCGTCAGCATCTCCACCGAGGATCGTGCTCCGGGTTCCACTCCTTCGCCTGGCTGATGGTTGTACAGCGACCAGAGTTTTTCGCTTGCGCGAATGAAGTTGCAAAGTTTGTCCCAATTATGGACTTCTACTTCAAAAGGGAGCTCTGCTTGATGCTGAAACTCTTGCAGAGCGTCGTGAAGATGCGAATCGTTTTCTGCGTTTGTCGCGACGATGAATAGATAGACGCCCGCGTAGTGATCGGCGCCCTTAATCTTTTCCGCTGCCGCCAGCACATCGGCCTTGATTTTACTGAGACGCGGGCAGGTCAGCGTAAATTTGCATTGGACAAAGACTCGTCCGCCCCGCTTGTTGATTGGGATGGCTCGATAGTCGTTCAGAAGAATATCAAGCCCTTGCTGCCACTGCCCACGCCGGCCAAAGAGCCGGGAGCTATGATAGACCTCCTCATAGATATCCAGGCACATAATCTCGAAGTCGTGCTCGTTCTTAGGATGAGGGATGTAGCGCGCTTCGCGCTTGTTGGCCTGAGTCGTCATTAGAGCTTTCTGCGCGAGTAATTTCTCGGGTTAGTAGCGGGATTGGGACTGGTTTCCGCGGTAGTCGGCCGAATTTAACACGGGGCCCGCCTCTGATAAATCGAAATGCGACAACCGGTATGCCCGGGGTCGATCAACCCGCGCTCGCCTTCAGATGGTTTGAACAGAATATGAAATGTGCCAAACGGACTGCGCTGCGCAGACGGCCCGGCATATCTATCCTGGTCGTTGGATGTTTAACAGAATGGGTATGAACGGCACGTCCCGAGACGCATCAGCACGGGAAGCGATCTCCGACCACCAATGCTAGGCTGCTGGTGGCTGAGTGACCCGGGTGACGTTCCAGCGTGTCCAGTTATTTTAGGAACATGAGTCGCTGGGTTAAGAACAGCATGGCCTGGTTCGAAGTCTAACCGAGAGACGAGGCTCCGCACAGCGGAGCTCAATTTCAATCAAATCGGGGCGCGCAGCTCGCGTTCATGGAATTTTCACTTCAGGACAAGAACACCGCCTCAGTGCACAGGTCAACTCGGTGACTTCATTTCTACTGATCCGTTTGGGTTTGATGGCTTAACAGGCGCTATCGTGACTTCAGAAGTCTGTTAACCTGGCGTCCTAACTGTTCGCTTTTTTCCTGCAATTGCGCTGCTCGTACGATTAAGACTGCGCAATGACTTGCTAAATTCTGCACGTCACGCTTTAGCCGTACGGTCTCCTGCCGCTTGTTCGCCAATACATCTTGCAAACGTGTCGGCTCACCTTGTCCCCTCCTCATTGCCAAGATACGGTTCCGAACGTGTGGATAAGGGCAATTGGAATGACCGATCAATGTTCTGGATCTTCCCGCCTCCTGCGCAACCGTGGTGACGTTGACTTTAAGTGCATTCTGTTTAGCAAGAATCAATAGCTTCCTGTTCTTTGGGACGCCCGCTTTCAAACGATCCAATGCAGCCAATAGCTCCAGCTCAATCGAGTCTCCGCGAGATGAATTAGTTTTCGGCATCATCATCACCGAATTTCTTAAGAATTCCCTCCGATTGCCGAATTCGCTCACGACAAACAGCGTATTCTTCGTATCGGTTAGCTCGCCGGGCGTCATTTAGAATAGTTTTGTTTTCTTGCAAGCGATTACGCCAAAACGGAACGTTTCGCGACGTGACCGCATAACAATCACATTTAATACATACGTCCGGGGATCGATGTGAAAATCTGGGACGCAGCGTAGCCGCGCCATTAGTGCCCGCTAATTCGTGGCAACGAGAGGCACCCGGCCGGACGCCGATCATGCAGTAACCATCGTCGTGCATCCAAATCCGCAAGTTCTGTTCGACTACATAGCCCTTCATCGCCCGGAATGCCACGTCTCCGGTCGACTTGCCAATGATGTTCTGTAACGACTGTTGATGTCCGAGTACTAACTTGGCCATTCCCCCCGCTATGCGTGTCTCTCCTCGCGTGCTCTCCAAGAGGAAAAGCGTCGTCTCATGAATATTGGCGCTTTCAAGCGCCGAGAGTAATTCCGGATCATTTCCCAGATATCCTTTCTCGGTCATCGGGTCTCCTGCAGCCTCGTAGGCGGCGAGCACGTGCTGAAAGAGGTCGAGCTGCTCAGGACTATGGCTCTTGCCGGGTCCATCTCGACGATTCGCTGCGCCACTGCCTCCAAGCAGGCGCGCCATACTTCGCCCAAGGCCTCTACGTCTAAGCCAACTCGTTGCGGCGGGCGGGGGGGCTGAGGATCGGCAGGGGCGCAATCCGGGAGGGGAAGGCTCGCAGCGCGGTCGTCAGTGGAGGCGGACTCGCGAGGGACCTTGGGCTGCTCGATGCCGCCGGCGGCCGAAACCGGGTAACCCAATTTGTAGAGCTGCTTTACGATGCAGTTGGCAAAGACCAAGTGGGACTTGTCTTCCGGCACAGTGCGGCCGGCGGCCAGCGCTGCGAAAGATACATCCTTCGGCGTCAGCGGCGGAAGAGGAAGTGGGGCTGTCATGCAGTTGCTCCAAGTACGTTGCGTGATCTGAGAACCACAATACGCACCTGGCCATGCATCCCAAAACTTTCGGCTCAACGGGCTGGACGGCAGCTGCCGGGAGGGACGAACGAGATGAAAGGGTGCGCCGCCTTCGTAAAAGGCCTGCGGCGCTGGCGGCCGGCTTTACTCCACTTCGTGGGTGTCGAATGGGGCACCGCAGGCTTCTGCAAGCTCGGCGTCGGACAGTTTGCTCAGCCGGCTGATGATCGCTTGTCGCAGTTGGCTTCCCGAGACGCCTTCTCCGTCGGAATCACCGGATGAGATCTCGAAGGCGAGTGAGTATGCGTGGCTGTATCGCGATGACATGGTTTCCGTTTCCTTTGCCTGTTTGGCTCTTGCCCGGTAGCCCGAAACTGTTTGGTATCTGGCTCCAGTCTACGGATGAGGCGAACACTGCCAAAGCTTCCCTTCTGCAACGCGCTGCCCCAGCGGCCCGGCGTTATGCAAACGTGTGGTGTTCCGTGGCCGCGGCGGAGTACAACGAATTAAGCGCGCTCCGCACCGGACGGCAGTTGCCGCCGTGTGGCGGCCGGTCATTCACGCTGCCGCTATGTCACATCGACTCCATCAACCTCAATGAGATCGGCATCGTCATCGGCACTTACTTCAGCCAAAATCTGCGAACCGTCCGACCACTCACCAAGCGAGACGGTTTCACAGTGCAGCGATTCGGAAAGCATCTTGAGAGCTTCCTTTTGGGACGCCGCCCGCACGCGAATTGACGCGAAGAGACGCACATCAAACAAGTACTCGTGCTCGACGAGCGGTCCGCCCGGCGGGTTGGTGCTTTGAACTGGCCCGACGGGGCCGGTCGCATGGGAAGTGGGATGGACGTGGCTTCGGGCGCGTGCCGATGCATTAGTATGGGTCTGGTTGGCTTGCATATCTTACTCCTAGGCGATTGGACTGTTCGTGAAACCAGTCTACGGATCGCATCATCACGTCCAAAACTTTTCACACGGCCCAGAATCCAGGCCGTGGACGGTGATTGTGCGAGCTAAGGTTCGCGGTAGCCTCTGATGGCCTTATAGAAGTCAACGACTCGGCGGCACTCCACGCATGTCGCCACCTGGCCGGGGATAGCAATGAGGATGGGTTCATCTGCGTCGCCGGTGTTGAAGGCGTCGAAGGCGACGCCGCAGGTGGTGTATTCGCCGCCTGCGAGAAGACCCTTGAGATGCAGGGGAACCTTGTTCATGGCGTCATTTGGGGGGCGTTACCCTCGACTCGAGCAAAGGCAGGCAGGTGCGCGTCGCCGGTCAGCTCGTCAATCAGGGCAATCTCGGCCGGCGTCAGGGGGGAACAAAGCCCCACCATTTCCGTCTTGAGCGCCGAGAGGGCAATCAACGACAGCTCATCGTAATCGTCTTGCGCCTTGTGCAGGAGACGCGAGACTGCTTCCAACTCGGAAATGCCCGCGTCTGAGGCGAGCCTCGAAACCTGATTTTGCGTCGTGTTCATCTAGGGGCCGGCCAAATTGTCAGGGGGGAGCAATGGGTCCCGCTCCCGTTGAGGGGGGCGGGCGTGCCTGCGGACTTATTGGGCAGTGGCAATGATGTCGAGGGTTCCTTCGATGTGAGTGAGGCTTCGAGCGGCAATTGCGATTGCCCCGGCGGGGCTCCTCGCATCGACCGGATCGAAAGTTTCAAGGCGTCCGCCGTTGACGCGGTACTGAACGATATAGGTCTTCATCAATTTCTCCATGTGGCTTGTGCGCGGCTGAGTCGCCGTGACGGCTGCTGTGTGAAGCCAGTCTACGGATCAGCCTTGCGCCGCCAAAACTTTTTACCCGCACGCCGTGCGCCGGCGGATATGCAGCAGTATCCGCCGGTCGACCGTCATGCCGCCAGGCGTTCCGCGATGTGTCGTTCGTGGGAGAAGTTGGCCAGGATGAGAGCCTTGGCTACGGGCGGGCAGACGCTGTTGCCGCACATACGTACCTGAGCCGTCTTGCTGAGAGGGATTCTCGGAATGAGGCGCGGATCGCCCTCCACCTGGTGCCCATCAACGAATAGCAGCTTCGGATCCGGAATTTCGTTGATCACATAGGAGCTGGGAAAGCCCTGCGCACGATACAGCTCGCGCGGCACCAGCATGCGCAGGGTGATGTCGACGAGCACCCAGCCGCCGACGATGATGAGGTCGGCCTTTACGGGGAAGTGTTCAGGCAGATACTTGTGAAAAAAGCGCGCGCAGGCTTTGGCCTTTGCCAGCATGTGGGGCGGAACCGCATCCTGACGGACTTGGACCGTTTCAACAACGCCAACCCGATCTTTCGTCGTCAGCGTGTGCATTGGGTCGTTTGCTGCTGCCCACTGACCACCCTCACCGTAATACTTGATGAGGTGTGCCGCCACCAATCGCTGTTGTGAGCCGGTGCCCATCAGCGTGGAGGTAGGCGCATCCATTGCGCGGCCATTGCCTTCGTAGAAGCCGCCGTTGGCTTGTTCCAGACATGCGGCGACCATGACCTGCTCCCCTCGGTTGGCTCCAGTAATCGTGGCGAGGGGGGAGTCGGGGGATGCGCCGGGCCGATCTCCGTGGTGAGTGAGGTGGGTCAGGTGAGCTGCAACCATTGCGTGCTTTTTGGCTGCAACCACCGTGCCAAGCGGCGCTTGCACGTCCTGAGCGCGAGCGTCTTGGCCAGGGCGCTCCCCATATCCAATCGTGATTAGGTGGGCGCTGCTCAACGCATGGTGAGTCCCCCCAGCCGAGATGGTGGAGACAGGCGCGATGGCGCTGTCACCCTGCAGGTGGCTTTCCTGGGTGCCTCGTAAGGGCGCAATCATCGGCGCTACGAGGGCGCGATGGTTCTCCGTGGTCAAGGTCCCCAGCGGCTGAGTGGTGCTCACCGGTTTGCCGGCGTACTCTGGCCCGCCTTGGCCAGCAATGAACGGCGTCATAGCCAGCTCGTCGCCGCCCCTGTCACCGACGGCTTGCGGCACGATGAACGGATTGGCGTTGGCCAGAACATGACGCCACGTTCCCTTTGCGACACGACGCAGCGTGTTCACGACAAGGGGGCGCTCGCGCTGGAAAATGGACGTCGCAGCGATGGTGAAGTCGATGCACTCTGCTGCGGTTCGCCAGGGCTGCAAATGCCCTTGCTTGACCGCGAGCGAATCCGGCGCGCCATGAGTGGCTTCGGGCCAGACAATCGGGCGCCCGTCGCGGCGAGCCACTAGGAAGAAGCGTTTCCGAATAGTTGGCGTGTCCAGATCGCTGGCACGCAATTCACGCCATTCCACCTTGTAGCCGTGTTCGCGCAGCTGCCGGACAAAGCTCTCGAAGGTCTTGCCCTTCTTCTTCGGATCCGGATACCACTTGCCGTCGGCTTTCACGACGAGAGGCCCCCACGTCCGAAATTCTTCGACGTTCTCGATCGCCAAAAGTCGCGGCTTGCACTTAGCTGCCCACCGCATCGCCACCCACGCGAGGCCGCGAATATGCTTCTCAACCGGAGTGCCGCCCTTTGCTTTGCTGAAATGCTTGCAGTCAGGGCTCAACCACACCAAGCCCACGGGCCTGTTTCCGGTCACTTTGATCGGATCGACGGTCCATACAGACTCGCACAGGTGGAGAGTGTGCGGGTGGTTGATGGCGTGCATGGCGAGAGCTTCAGGGTCGTGGTTCACCGCAATGTCTACCGGCCGTCCGAATGCCTGTTCGAGGCCCTCGCTCGTACCGCCGCCCCCTGCAAAGTTGTCAATGATCAGTTCATCACCGAGATCGAGCGCGAGATTGCGGGAATCCGAGTGGGGCACATCGCGTCGCGAGCGAGCCGGCTGAAAGTTCCCACGGGCCCGGCGTGTGCTCCGCGAGTCGCGAGAGGGAGGTAGAGGAACCTGGACGGTGATGTTTGAGCCGTCGAAGAGACCAACGGTGCGACCGGCAGCTGCCATGCATTTCATGCGCATGCCCTCAAAAGATTCCGTAGACTTGGGGCGTGCGAAGTGTTGGGTGGGGGACTGGGAAAGCGGGGGCACGGCAGATCTCCAAAGTGATGAGTTGGTATGAACCAGACTATCGGAGCGGGCATCCGCGCGAAAACTTTGACGCGGCCGAGTGCGGATGCATTCCAGTCACCGGAGCCAAGCAATGTCGTGCGCTGAGGTTGCGCCTATTGATGGCTTTCCTCGAGTATCTCGAGGTCCGCATCTGAGGTGCTGTTCAACGTGCCACCGCAGCGCTGAACCATGGAGGGTAAGAACGTGCGCATCGAGCCATCAGCGGCGCGTAGGACGATCTCGTGACCGACGAGGTGAGGCAGAGAAATTTTGGCGACGGCTTGGGCTTCGACCCCCGCCCATTGGTCGCCGGCCAATACGCGATACCAGACATCGCCATTAATGGCGTCTATCACATAGAACTGCGCCAGCGCGAGCGCTGACGCGTGATTTACGCGGTGGCGCCTGGTCACGGCCGTTCAGTCGCGCAAGGCAATGATTGGGCAGCTTCAAACGCGCTGATGTCTTCTCGGGTTACAACGATAGAGCGCTCAGTACCCGGTAAAGGAACTACCCAGCGTCCCTTCCTGGGGCCCGACGTTGCGGGCCGGAACTCGCAGCCAGTGAGCTTCATAGGGACGGGCCCATTGTTCGGGTCACCGACCAGTTCGCCGCGGAAGAAATAGAACGCGACCGAGAGAGATTTACCCAGGACACCTTCGAGCTTCTGCCGTGCTGCAGCTCCGCTCGACAGGCGCTCGAAGATTGCCTCCTTGGCTACGTCGGGAGCAAGGTAGCCAAGGGTTGGGTCATCCGGCAACAGGCCGCAGTCAGACGGGTCGCTGCAGGTCCTTGTATCAACGCTAAGCATGATCAGTCTCCGCAAAGGATGATATTCAGTCGCGGGCGCCGCCATGAGCGGCGACCAGCTCGGTCAGCAGGCGGTTGAACTCTCCGCTCATGAGCGTGAAGTCCGAAAGGAAGCGCTCCTCCTCGTTCTCCGCCTGCTCCTGGTTCTCCCGCAGGACGTCGAGGGGCCTGATTGACTTCAACACAAAGTTTTCAGTCAAGACGAAGGAAATGCGGTCGGCCCAGGTCATGGCCAGGCGCGTGCACTGCTTGCCGGCCTGGATGTGCCGGCGGGCGTCGTCGGCATCGATTGAGTGTTTCACGTAGCGGATGGCCGCACCGCTCTCGCCAGAGGACCGCAGCTCTGTGTCTTGGTCGATGGTGAAGTTGGGAGGCGCTTCGTCGTCCGCAAGCCAGCCAGTCATCGCTGCCGCCGGCGACTGGGCGACGTACAGATTCTGGATGGGGAAGGGGTCGACGCACTTGGACAGAAAGCCGACCACTTCGTCAGCCTTGGAGGATGTTGCCGTGTCGATGGCCATCCAGCGGTTCTTGAGGTCGATCCACACCTGAGTATCGCGGTGGACGAGGAAGGCTTTCGGAAGGAGCTCGTCGTGCACGCGCTCCGTGATTTCCTTGCGTTGCTTTTTCCCGGGGCGATAGCCCTGCTGCTCGGTGACCTCGTCGATGCGGTCGGCCGCGACCTGCTTCACCACAGTGGACGGAAGCAGCCGCTTTTGTGCGCGCAGCGCGAAGAGGAGCTGGTCGCCGCCGCTGGCCACGCACAGTTGTCCGCCCTTCCGGGGAGGGACCCAGCCGAACTGTTGCATTTCCAAGCCCGCTTCCGGTAGGCCGTTTTGGCTGAGGCGTTCCTGCAGCTGCTCAGCCGTGATGGTCCATTCGGGGAGTAGGCGATAAAGAGTCAGATTCTTGAACATGGGTCCGGGATTTCGTCGATTCAGAAAATGGGGGGCGCTTAGGCGGCGATGCGCTGGTCGTACAGCGCGACAGCGGTTTTGCGAGCGGGCTGCGACCGCGGCGTGGAGTCGGATGCCGCGGACGGGGCACGGCGCATCGGGCTCTTCGCACTCATTGCTTTCACTGCCACGACGCGTCCTCCGACCCAATGGACCACCAGATCTTCCTGGTTGAAGTGCCACACGCTACTGATGGCCATGGACATTGTTGTTCTCCAAAAAAGGGGTGAATAATTTTGGCCTACGATATGAATCAGTATAATGATTCATACTAACAAATCGCAAACTTTAGGAGTTCTTTGTGAGCCTGGGGCAAAATTTTCTGTCTCGCCATTGCGCCTGGTCACGCTGGCGCACACGGGTGAAGGTGGCGCTGGGGGCCCTGACTATGCTGGGGGCGCTGCAATCGGGGCCCCTGCGAGCCCAGACGGTCGAACTGGAAATCCTGTCGCCATCCAATGCGGAACCCGCTCCAAAGCCCATCGCGCGGCAACAGTCGACCGACGGCCGCCTGCGGGAAGTGACCCGTTTTGGGTCGTCAATGGGGGCTGCCGAGCGACAGGATTTCGTGCGAGAAGCACAGGATCTGTTGCGCGGCGCGCTGGCCAGCTACGCCCTGAAAGAACGCGCGCCTCTGCAAGCGCAGGTTTTCGACATCGAGCATCCGTTGCTCGGGCGGGCGCTGAGCACCAGCACGGGCCGACCGCTGTCCAATTTCTCCAACTACTTCATGGCAATGCAGTTCTATCCGCAGGTGGAAGTGAACAAGGTGCGCATGCCGTTCTGCTTCATTCTGTTCAACGGGAGCCGCGCCGGCACATTGAGCAGCTCCCTGTTTCAAAGCCGTGCCGACTGGCTCGCCTACGCGGTGATGCACGAGTCGGGCCATTGTTTCCTGGCCCACCAGCGCTATCTCGGCCGTATCGGACCGATGAGCGGTCGTGAAGAAGAGGCCTTCGCTGACATGTTCGCAATGGGCTATGCGCTGGCCAGTGGCAACCCCGACGCCGCGAAAGCAATCTTGAAGCTGCAAGAGTCGTTGACTCCGATTACCACGGAGAACGACCACTATGAGCCCGCCTCGCGGGCCGCGTTTCTCAAGCGATGGCTCGATGCGCCCCCGGCCCCTCGCGACATCTACGACCTTTTCACCGTCACGGCCTCGGCATTCGACGCTGTGAAGCCGCGCTGAACCTTTCCCTATCGCTTGGAGCACTTCGAATGTCAGCCAGTCATGCAGATCACCAGTCCAACACCAGCTGCGACCGTGGCGCCGGCCGCAAGGCGCCCGCGTCACTGACGACGCTGAGCGAGAGCCTGCTTCCGTATGGGAAAGCTTTCTGCCATTTCACGCGCACATTCCACGAAGAGGTGGACTGGAGGCCCGAGGCCATAAGCCTGATTTGCCTCTGGATGAAGGGGGTGCAGGACCTGCAGGTGAGCGATTGCGGACTCGGGCTGATAACTGCCTACGTTCGCCTGGATGCCATTCGCAATGTCGGCATGATTCAGGGGCTGCTTTCTGCAGACGTGGCGGGCCGGATGAACGATCGAGTCAAGGAAACGTTCCAGCAACAGGGCCGCAGGCTTGCGGATGCTTCTTCGCCGAACACGGTGCAAATCGAGGGCAGTGTGGACCTGGGCGACGCCGGCACCTTGCGCGCGCGTGGCGCCACGATTCACTAGGACGGTTCCAGATGACCACGCCGATTACTTTGGCCGCAATGGCCGTCGTAGGTCTTGCGGCCGGGGAAGCCGTTGTGCGCCTGCGCCAACGCATCGAGCGGATCTTCGATGCGGAGTGCTATCCGGGCGCTACGTTGCTGGTGCTCTTCGCCGGCGGCGTTCGCCCGGTGGCTGGAGGCCTGGCGCCGCGCGCGAGCATGCTGGCCATTTGGATTGCGTGTTCGATTGCCCCAATACCGCCGACGAACGCTGTGGCTCTCGCCTTCTTTCTGACATTGTTGGCAGCGGGCGCGCTCGTCGACGCCCATGCCAGGGTCCTGCCCGACGAAATCACCGGTTCACTTGTATGGGGAGGGCTGATCGCTCAATGGGCGGGCGTCGTGCCTTGGGGTGGCTCCATCGAAACCGCCGTGATAGGCGTCGTAGTGGGCTACGGGGCGGTGTGGCTGGTTGCTGCGGGCTACTGCGGCTGCCGGCGTATGACAGCCATCGGCCACGGAGATCACAAGATGATCGCGGGCCTGTCGGCATGGCTCGGCGTGGGCGAGTTGCCTGCCGTCATATTGGGCTCGTGCGTACTGCAGGTGGTCGCGCAGCTGGTCATGCGTCGACGTGGTGTCATGGCATTTGGTCCAGCGCTGGCGGTGACCGGTGCGATTCTGGCCATCTTGAAGCTGGCCGGAGTTGAACTGCCTTTGCTGCATTTGCCATGAGGGCTCTAGCCTGGATCCTGGCTTTGTCGATTGCGACGGCCGGCGCCGGCGCCGCGGCGCTGTTCGTGTATTCCCTGGCCATCGAGCGCCCCCGCGACCTACGGACAGCAGATCCAGATTCTCTGGGTCCGTCCGATGACCAAGTCCGGCACCTCGACCCGAACGCGGGCCTAATTGATGGACCGTTGCCCCCGATGCAGCCGAACGAGCTGCGACCACTCGACGCCGATTCGGGGACGGGGGATTCCGAGGGCGGCGAGCTGCCAGCCCCGGCGGAAAGTTGGCTTGCCTCCGCAGCTTATGGGGGCGGCCAGGCCGCAGAACGGTTGGCCAAGGCTCTTCTTGCTAAGGGCGCCCCTAATGACCTCATCGCGATTGTGCGACGCACCAGTGTGGGTGGGAGCGTGCAGTGGAGGGTGGAGATTGGTCCGCTCACCGTCGGTCAGGCTGACGAGCTGCGGGCGCTGCTGCAAGAGCTTGGCCTGGATTTCTCGTTTGAATGAGTCGCGCCTAAACCGAGTTGCGGTGGTTTTGAAATCATCATTCTTAGGTATGTCGGCGTGAGGTCTTGAACTGCTAGTCTGACGCACGTTCTCTTTCGCAGAAGGCGAGCCGATCCCCCCTCCTGTGCAGTCGTTCTCACTCATATGCGCTTCGGAGACTCAAATGTTGAGACGATCAATTGCGTGTGTAGTGTGCATTGCGCTCGCGGGTTGCGGGACTTTGAAGACCACTTCCCCGTCGAGTGAGTTGAGTGGTTGGCGCTCCTTAGGGGCCGAGGCGGCGCTGTCCGCGCCACGATCCGCGCCAGACACCAGGACTGAAAGGGTCAAACGTGAAAATGCCGAGGCTCTTTTCAGCGTGTTCAGCCGAGAAGATCTATGTGGATCGCCTCCTGACAGAGATGCTCTGGTGGTGGGGCCTGTTGGGGGAACCATCATCATTGCCATTGTTTCTGCTGCGATAAGTTATTGGCAGAAGTATCAGCAGGTGATGCTCAAAAAAAGGAGCGAGGACACCAAAAAGGATTCAGACGCACAGATCGTAATGTCGCCTGAGCAGTTTCAAACCGCGAAATGCGTTGTGTATGTACGTAAAGCCCAAGATCCCCTAGCCAAGAATCGGGCCGATCAAGTTGAGCAGACGAAGACGGACCTTCTTCCAGGCAAAGGTGATTTGGTCATAGTGATGAAGGTCGTGCGCCCAACGGGTGGCAACGGTAGCAGCATATCGCCCGATCATTTCGTTCTGGTGCCGGTGTATGTCAGTGCACCCAATAGCATCGCGCTCACCACAACGGAACTGGGTATAACCGTGGCAATAGGTGTAACGCTACACCAAATTGGCGAAGTAGAAGGCATTCCGACACTTGCAAGTCTTGGCGTAGCGTCAACGGCGGTTGCCGGAGTACCCCTTGACGACAAGGCGTCCCGGTGCGTCCCTGGCCTTCCGAAGACCGAGGAAGAGGCCCTTCTGGAAATATTTGAAAAGCTCCCGCGACATATCGGACGGAGCGCTAAGCAAGACGAGAAGGCAACCGATCGCCCTGCGGTCCCATCTAAACCTGCGGAGGTGGCAACGGGCCGACCCACGGTCCCATCCCAACCTGCCAAGGTGGCATCCGATCAACGCGAAGCCGCATCCAGCCCTGCTGTAGAGTATGCATGCTCTCCCACTGGCATCCTGCCCCTGCCGATGGCCGGTGGGACCATCGTGCTAGGCATAGGCGTGCAAGAAAGAGGAAGCCTCGGGTTTGATGTGGACGTTGCCGAAGCGCAGATTGAGGCGATCGCGGCCGCGCTAGGACCTCTTTCCGCAACGCTCCTTGATGGGCACTTCAAACGCGCAAGAGTGCGGGCCGAGCAGTAACACTGCGAAGCTTCTGGGAGCGCGCAGCGCAGCAGTGTGAGGCCTCTACGCCTTCCATGGTTCTCGGCACCTGCAAGCTGAACGGCATAAACTCAAGGCGTACCTGCGGCATGTGCTGGCGCGCGACGCCTTTACCTCATCAGTTGGACCGAGCTGCTGCGTTGGACCCGCCCATCAATTGCGCTGCGCGGAGGCGCCGCGCTATCGCAGCATTGCCATCCACACGGAAATACGAGCCGATCACTTTTTTCAGCCCGAGCACTGCGGACGTGGTCAGGCGGGCGTACTCGATGCAGGGTACGGCCGTTCCTACCATAAATCTTCTAGGGCATCTTCACGGACACCGTAGACATGCCTTTCCAACGCCCAACCTGCAATACTTGCCGGTGCATTTAGTGGGGCATCTACCGGCAATTGTCCCAGGTGGTGGGCGAGTGCGTTCGCGACGAAATCTGCCAGCAACACCAGGGGTTGCGCCTTGCCGAGCACGCTAACAGAACCAATTCGCTGAATCGAAAAGGGGAGACTGCCGTTCGACGATCTAGCGGAAATTTCTATAATGTCCTTGACGTGCTCTCGGGTAGCCTTGTTAAAACCCTTCACGACATGGGATGAGTGCTCGATTTCTTGAAGATCGGCCTTGACCTCGTTGACGGTGCGTTCCAGTTTCTTGTCCATCTCATCGAAAACCAAATCTACGCGCTCACGACGGTGATCTGTTGCCCAGCAGTCCAGTTTCAGAAGCAGCCCGCTAAAAAGGTGGTCCTCCATCGTTTCGTCACTTGGACGCCTAAGCTCGGGAATGTCAACGTCGCTGCGCCGGGCTGCAGCCAACGGCTTGAGAGCGGACTGCAACGCCTCAAAGTTGCCGCGCGATAGCGCCGCGCGCCGGGCGTCATACACCACGCTCAGGTTGAAGTGGCTGATAATGCGCCACGCCTCCTCACGTGCAGATTTTGCGGCTTCTCCCCAGGCCGCATAGCCAGTCTTGAAAGCGTCCGTGATGTGCCACTTCTCCCCCTGAGGTGCCTCGGCAATAAAATTTTCAAAAGCCGGCCGGAAGGAAATTTCCACTTGGTCTTTCAATTCGGCCGGCAGGACCACGGCGCACAGCACGCCAAACTGATCATCTCGATCTTCCGTCAACTTCCGGACGAAGCCAGCTTTGCTCGGGCCAGACTCATCGATATAGGCGATGGCCGACCTGCTCTGCCACGCAGCGCGGCCGGCGTCTTCCCCCTCCACCGTGACGTTCAACAGATGGTCTGCAACCGCACCAAGCCGCAGATCAGCGACGCGCTGGCCTGTCATGTCGTACATGCGAGCCGTGGGCGGTTCGCCATCCTTGGCAGCAATGCCCCCCACTCTGTACCGTTCCCCAGCCTGCAACAAGAGGGTGTGCGCCTCATTTGTATCGCGGATAGTGGTCAACGCGAGCAATACATCGTCAGAACAGACGTTAAAAGGATCGAGCATTCTATGGTTTCCCCAATCAGTTGACGGATCATCACGTCGGCTGGTGTGCGTCTGGCCGCAACTACGTACCAGCGCCGCGACCCCACAAACCAAGCGAGCGCAATTTTTTTATTTATCGCGCCGTATGACCGCACACGCCGAAGCGTGAAGCCACGACCCGTAGGTGGCTCGCTCGCCGCAGGTTGTGGGCCTGGTCGGAACAATTCTAGGGTGGGGGGCACGATGACGTTATGAGTGATGCAAGGCCCTCTGGATCGGAGCCCCGGTCCGCACGAAATTTGTGACCTGGGACAGCATCAAGCACCAGGATCTCTGATTGGCAGGCCGTGTAGATTTGCCTGCCAATGCGGCGCAATTGAACACGGGCAATGAACCCGTGCTCGCCACTTAAGCCGGACTGCGCGTTCAGATCGTCCGCCGAGCCAAAGAAAGATGCTCGCAGCCACCCTCCCACTGCCGACGGTTCCGGCCCCACCTTCGATAGGGATAAGCTGCCGTATCGAACGTGGAGTTCGGGTGACGTTCTGACTAGCGGTACTGGGCTGCCGCGGGATCGTGATCTCGGATTCAAGGCGGCGGTAATGGCAGGTTCGACGATGCTCTCGAGTGCGACCCCGAAGAAGGTCTGAGGCGACGTAGCGACGTAAAGCGGTCGGTCGGGATCTGGAGCTAGGTCACCGACAGCGAGCTGCAGGGCAGAGACTAGGCCAGCAATATCCATCTCAGGCTCGAGCCTGAAAGCAGCGATACGCCGTGCCATAAGTGCGGCATCGATCAGCCAGCATTGCGCTGTGCCGAAATCGGCGTGTTCTCCGTTGTTTTTGACTGCACTTGAGTAATCCGCGTAGTTACGAAAACTGCGGGCCACGGCGATAAGCTCCAGGCATGCAGACGCTGACAACCTTGGGGTGATTAGGTTTGCAGACATGTGCTCCGCGATGTCGCGCGCCAAGATGGCGTGCCCTACCAGGGAAGGGGGAGGGTGCGAGCGCATTCGCATGGAGTCTTGTCCTCGGCGAAGTAGTCGTCAGTTTGACTTGGCCAGGGTTCGAAGCAAAATCAAGCGGAGGGAGAGTGAGCCATGCGCCCCGTAAGCGAGCCAGGGTCTGAACGCGGCCGGCAATGTCCCTCACAGCCTTCCAGTCGCCAGGCCTTGAAGAATGAAACCTAGGATAGGGGCGCTTCGAACTCGTCGCAAGTTAACTGCGCGAGACCGAAGCGTGCGGCGCAGCTGAACGCGCTATCCTTCGTTAACAGCCCGTCGCGAATGCACGGTTTACTAGGCTTGCGGGAGAGGGCGCCTGACAACTAGAATTAATTAAGGTTCGTTAACAGCCACGGAGCTTTCGCGCGCATGACCCACCCGGAACGATCGAGGGACTCCCTGCCCAGCCTGACCGGTGACCTCCTACATGGGTCGCTCTCCGCCTGGACGGATTCGCCCAAGGATGCATTCGAAGTCTGGATGGATACGCGCCGTTTGGCGGATTCGTCCAGGGTTGTGTATCGGTCCCAATGGGCCGGATTCGTCCACTATCTGGATTCGCACGGGGTTGGATTCGACCGGGTCGATTCGACCCTGATCCGAACATACCTTGAAGGTACCGGTCTCAAGTTGGAACAGCGCGAACGGATTCATCGCTTGATCGAACGCGCCTTCAACGCCATCACCAACACCCAGGCCGCCGCAACGAACCCCGCAGCGTCTGCCGCGGTGGCCAGGCGCCACAGCTGGCGCCTGGCAGAGCGAAATGACGATACGGATTTTTTGGACGAGTCCGACCACAGGAGCGCGATCGCATGGATCGGGTCCGCTCAGCCTCCTCAGGTAAAGCGGCCGTCAGCGAACCCCGCGGTGTCCAGTGGGCGCGCTCCGCGCGCCTGGGTTTTCAGCAGAAACAGAGCGGCATGCGCAGTTCTTCTCGCAGGGGGGCTGAAGCCGTCCGAGCTTCGCGAACTGGCCGTTAACGAAGTGTATTGCTCAGGTGTTCAGGAGGCCGGTGCGGGCCGCGCATCGAATGACATTCAGCGGCGTCTGCCGGAAGTCGAGTTCAACGAAGAATCGTCCTTTGTTGAGGCACATGTGGCGGATCGCGAACCGTCTGTTAACGAAGCTTATTGCGACGGTTCGGACCGGGCCCCGGAGCTGATGCTGCTCGTGCGCGGTACACCTACCAGCCGTGAGCGGCGGTTGCGTCTTCCGGTGTACGCGTCCCAAGCTTTGACCAGGTGGATGATCATGCTGCGTGCGACCGCTCCCGGCGCGAGCGCTGACGGATTCCCGCTTTTCCCTCGCGGCACCGCCGGCGGCCAGCTGTCCGTGCGCTCTGTCGAATACCTGGTCGAAGGATTCTTTGAAGGCTTCGTGCGCCTGGCCGACCCCGGCGACGGTAGGATCACGCCGCAGCTGCTGCGCAACAGCTTCGCAGCCGATCTGTTCGCCCGCGGGCTGCCGAGGGAAGACGTTCAGGAGCGCATGGGCTACTTCCTGGACGATTCCGCAGCTCGTCTGCACGCCGCCTGGCGCATGGCCACAGGCGGCAGTGAATAGCCTGCATAGAGTGCGTATCACGCGCGTCTACCGGGCCCCTCGATGTGGAGTAGCGACGACCGGAGCAACTGCTGCCTAAAGACAATTCCGTGCGGGACCATTCTGCAAGCACGCTCTTGCTCGCCATTATCCGCAGCCGCGCGGTCGCTGGGTTCTTCGGCACCCACCGCGCGGGCGCGCCCTTAGTGAACTGTTGCCAACCTCTGGTCGAGCTTCAACATCTCGGATAACGCCTCATCGACGGCCCGTGTGAGAGTCAAACCATTTTGGACACGCAGCCTTATGAAAGCCTGTTCGTGGCTCACGTTTCCATTTCGACCACTCGAGGACTTTGCGCGCGCTGCGATTTCTCGTAGCTGATCTGTCTTCTCCCCTCGCACGCTGCTTAGGTTAATGAAGGTGACCACCCTGAATGAATCGCCTGTTTGGGCCACGGTTACGCCGGCCGGGGAGAACCATTCATTGAGTTCCTGCCGGTCGATTAGGGATTCCCAGCGTTCGAGGGAAAACCCGCTGCGAACAATCTTAGGACTCACGAGCAGATCGGGGAATCTGTCCCGTAGCTTAGAGACAAAGGGCCCGAATTGCACTTGACGGATGCAGTCTGTTGATTTGCAGGCAGAGTTGACCCACTTTTACGTTTGATTTGCATCTAATTCTGACCCACCTCGTGAACACTAT
>NZ_JAGXJZ010000190.1:0-551 GCF_019091095.1 Achromobacter sp. GbtcB20
AGCCGCACCTCGACATTCGGCTCGCGGGCAAAGGCGGCCAGCACGGGATCGAGCCCGGCGGTGTTGTTATCGTCGAGCAGGAGGCGGACGCGCACGCCGCGCGCCGCGGCGCTACGCAACGCGTCCAGCATCAGCGTGCCGGTGAGATCGTTGCGCCATATATAGTACTGGACGTCGAGGCTGCGCTCGGCGGCGCGGGCCAGCAAGACGCGCGCCGCGAACGCGTCGCGGCCGTCGGACAGGGGGTAGACCCCGGCCAGGCCGGGATGTTTGGCCGCCAGCGGCGCGATCGCCCGGCCCAGCGGCGTCGTTTCGGTGCCGGCCAGCGCCACGCTGGCGGTGCGCTGGCCGAGCGGCGGCAGCGAGGTGCAACCGTAGGTCGCCGCCGCCGTGGCGACCAGCGCCACCGCCCCTATCCGGACCGCCGGCGCGCGCATCCTACATGCCTTCGAAGTTCGCCTTGCGCTTCGCGAGGAAGGCCGACATGCCCTCTTTCTGCGCCGGCGTGCCGAAGGCGGCGTGGAAGAAACGGCGCTCGTAGCGCACGCCTT
>NZ_JAGXJZ010000191.1:0-551 GCF_019091095.1 Achromobacter sp. GbtcB20
GGCGCAGGGGCGCTTTCCCTGGCAGTCGCGCGCCGAGCTCGACCTGCTCGACGCCGTCGCCGCCGGCCGCGCCGCGTTGGCTGCGAGCGAGCGCGGCGCGGGCGGCAGCCTGCTGGGCGGCAATGCGCCCGATCCGAACGCGGCGCCGCTGGCGCGCGACCTGCTGCGCCTGGGCGAACTGCACCGCCAGCAGGGACGCACGGCCCTGGCCCAGGAGTGTTTCGAGGAGAGCACCGCATTGCGCCAGCGCCTGCTCGGCGACGCCCATCCCGACACCCGCGCCAGCCGCTCGGCGTTGGCGGCGCTGCTGCGCGAGAGCGGCCGCCTGCGCGAGGCGCGCGCCCAGTACGAACTGCTGGTCGAGCATTGCGTCCAGGACGCCGGCGCCGAACACGCCGAGACCCTGAGCGCCCGGTCTGGACTGGCGGCCACGCTGGCGGCGCTCGACGAGTTCCCGCGCGCGCTGGCGCTGCACGAGCAGGTGGTCGAAGCTTGCGAGCGTCTGTTCGGCCCGGGCCATATCGTCACGCTCGACGCCCTTGCCGGACAGG
>NZ_JAGXJZ010000192.1:0-550 GCF_019091095.1 Achromobacter sp. GbtcB20
AAGGGTTGGGGGTAGGAGTTGCTACGGTCTTGCTTTTGCCTCGGAGGGCCGGACGCCCATGCACTGGCAGGTTAATTGCCGTGTTCGGTTTTGCACTTGGCGATAAGGTACGCACCACTTCAAGGTTTGCCACATAGGTGTGTCCACAGTACACATCCGTGCATTGATAGGTTATCTCGCGGAGAGTAACGCTCAGCTGTTGGCTACTACGTGCGACTGCCCTGCTTACGCAATGTGGACAGCAGATGATGATTCTCATACTCATGATTTTCGGAGCAATTCCAAGGTGAAAGGCTACCTGGGCGGCGGGCCTTGAATAATGCAGAACAGAAGCGTGTATATCTCCGAAACAACTCTCTCAACATGGCTAGGAAATGTACTCGCAGCGGGCACATTTCCTAGCCATTTTCATGTTGCAGGTTTCACTTCAAAGTGCGAATGGCACTGCATGGCGCGATGTGGCGTGTTGACAAGGCTGGAAATAATCCAGTGGGGCACATTGAGTCATGCAGTCCATTAGCAAATTTTGAAAACAGCAAATGAAAAGCGT
>NZ_JAGXJZ010000193.1:0-549 GCF_019091095.1 Achromobacter sp. GbtcB20
CTGGGAAGAGGTCGACGGCCGCCGCGTCCCGCTGGTCCTGATCGGCGACGCCGCCCACAGCGCCCACTTCTCGATCGGCTCCGGCACCAAGCTGGCGCTGGAGGACGCGATCGAGCTGGCGCGCCGCTGCGCCGGGCGCGGGGTCGCCGAGCTGCCGGAGGTGCTGGCCGGCTTCCGGGAGGCGCGCGCGCTCGAGGTGCGGTCATTGTAAAGCGCCGCGCGCAACTCAATGGAGAGGTTCGAGAACGTCGAGCGCTATAGCGCCATGGAGGCCGAACAGTTCGCGTATTCGCTGCTCACCCGCAGCCAGCGCCTCTCGCACGAGAACCTGCGCCTGCGCGACCCGGCCTACGTCGCCGGCTTCGAGCGCTGGCTGGCCGAACGCGCCTGCGTCCAGGCCGGGGTGACCCTGCCTGTTTCCCAACCGGCGCCTCCGCCGATGTTCACGCCCTGGCGGGTGCGCGGGGTGACGCTGAAGAACCGCATCGTCGTCTCGCCGATGGCGCAGTACTCGGCCGTCGACGGCACGGTGGGCGACTACCACCTGAT
>NZ_JAGXJZ010000194.1:0-543 GCF_019091095.1 Achromobacter sp. GbtcB20
CAATGTCAGCGGTACGAGTATTGAATGGGGTTACCTCAATAGCGGTGTGCACGACGCTCAGCGCGATCATGAGTTTGATCGGGCGACGGTAAGAACGGTCGTCGAGGCGGTTACGGCGTTGGATGCTGCTCTTGATACCCTGCAGAACCGATGAACGGCACACGGCTTTGCAGGGCCGTGCCGCCCGTGTCACCTCATAAGTACTTCTTGAAGCTGCCTGCGGTCAGGCTGACTGCCATCCCCAGCAACGCCGCGCTGGGCAGCAGGATGACCAGAGGATGCACCGATATGGGCAGAGCGAGATAGGTGACCCAAGGCAGCACGGCCAACGGCATCAGGCTGGCCTACGCGCGGTGGTAGATGAAGCCGGATTCGCGGCCCGCGCCGAACCGGCGCACATCCCGCCGCACCAGGCCGTCAATCAGGCCGACGATTGCCGCCGTGAGGATCAGCGGCAGCGTGAGCACCAGGACCAGCAGGCGCACCAGGAAGGTGAGCGTCGTGAAGGCCGCAGCGATCAGGTAGCTTTCGGCCCAGACATAG
>NZ_JAGXJZ010000195.1:0-540 GCF_019091095.1 Achromobacter sp. GbtcB20
CCGTCCATCAGGCTGGTGCCGAGCAGGCTCTTGAGCGAGCGCATCAGGCGGCCTTCATAGCCGGACAGGTAGTCCGCCAGGGCCGCGCGGCCGTAGCGCACTTCCTCGTCGTCGGCATTGAAGAAAACCACCGAGGGCAGGGTCGGCTTGCCGTCCTCGAGGGCGAGCAGCGTGCGTTGCGCCGCTGTTTGCTGGGTTCCCGTGCCGACCCAGCCCACCGTGGAATTCGAGGTGCCGAAGTCGACGCCGCATGCGTTCGTCATGTCTGTCTTTCTTTGGAAGGGGCGGTATTCTATCAGACCTGCAAGGCAAGCGGGCCCAAGCGGCGAACAGGAGCGCGCAAGCGTTGCACGGCGGACACGCGCTAGCCCTGCGCCGCCATCGAGCCCGTCCTGCCTATAATCGAGGCAACCGGAGGACCCATCATGACCGCCGCATCCGCCCGCCGCTTGCCACGCCCCGCCTGCCGCCGCGCGCGGCCGGCCCGCGCGCCGGCAAGGAGCTGAACGCCATGGCCCGCCACTGGACGCTCAAGCGCAA
>NZ_JAGXJZ010000196.1:0-526 GCF_019091095.1 Achromobacter sp. GbtcB20
GCCTGCAGCGGGTCGGCATAGTTCAGGCGGTACACCATGCGCTCGTTCTCGAGCGCGGGCGAGCCGGTCGCGTCCATCACGACGATGGCGGCCAGCGGCGCCTGGGCCGCCTGGGCGGCAGGCGCGCCGAGCGGACCGAAGTCGAAATGGGCATTGTTGGCGGCGGGCTTGCTGGTGCCGCAGCCGGCCAGGGCCAGAGTCAGGGCCAGGGCGGCGGTGCCGAGGATGCGGGGCGAAATCATGGTGGTCAAGGTCCTCATTTGGTCGGGGCGACGAAGCCCGGCTCGCCGGGGCCGGGTTGCGCGCTCGGCGCGCCGAACAGGATGCTCTGCGGACGGTCGGAAATCGAGTCCGCCGTGCGGCGCACCGAGCGCAGCGCCGTACGCGCCTCGTCCGTCATGCGCACCACGTGCGGCAGGGTTTCCGCTTCCAGGTCGGCCGTCACGCCGGTCAGCGAGTCGATCGCGCCGTTCAGGCGGGTCAGCGGGCCGTCCGGCGCCTGCAGGCCGGGGGCCAGGCGGGCGTA
>NZ_JAGXJZ010000197.1:0-525 GCF_019091095.1 Achromobacter sp. GbtcB20
TACCTGCAAGGTACCGATCCGGCGCGCCTGTCCGGCGGCGAGAAGCAGCGCGTGGCGCTGGCGCGGGCGCGCGTGTTGAAGCCGCGCCTGCTGCTGCTGGACGAGCCGACCGCGAACCTGGACGGCAACGCGCGCGAGCAGGTGATCGCCCTGATCCCGACCTTGCTGGAGCAGGGCAGCACCGTGGTCATGGCCTGCCACGACCGCGATCTGATCGGCTTGCCGGGTGTGCGCAGGTTGAAGCTGCGCGACGGGCGGCTGGAATACCGTACCGGGACAGCTTCTTAGCGGCCTGCGCCTTCGAGCACCTGGCGCAGCGCCGCTTCCATCGTTTCGTAGGGCACCGCGCCGCGCACCGCCAGCGCCCGGTCCCAGCCGGCGCCGGCCGGGCGGAAGACCATGATCGGCACCCCGGCCACACCGAGTGAATGGGCCAGCTTCTGGTCGTCCAGCACCTCGTTCGTATGGCGCGCGCTGCCGAGCGCTTCGCTCAGGCCGAGCCGGTCGACGCCGCATTCCACCGCG
>NZ_JAGXJZ010000198.1:0-521 GCF_019091095.1 Achromobacter sp. GbtcB20
CAGGTGGTCTTCCTCTTCGCGCCCTGCCTGCTCGAACTGCATGCGCATCGCCGGCGATTGCGCGTAGCGCGCCTGCGAGTCGTACAGCGCCTGGGCGCAGACTTCGCCGACGTGGTTCACGCGCATCAGGCCGGCGCTGTGGCGCTGTTCGCGCTCGTCGAGTTCGCAGTCGACGGCGTGCGCCGCCGGGTTCGGACGCGAGGCCGATGCCACGCCGCCGACCACGCGCAGCGCCTTGTCGAAGCCGACGATCAGCTGGTCGAGGGGACTGATAAAACGGTTCGCTAACATAGTATTCGATTTATTCGCGGGAAAACGCCATTATATGCCCGCCGCGGCCGGCCTTGCCGCGCGCCCTGCCCCCGCCTTTTTGCACTCCAGCCCACCCAGCGCGCCGTGCGTCGCATCGGCACGCCCGACTCGGCCGTAATTGACTACAATGCAGGCGTCAAAAAGGCTTGGCGGAAATGAAAATGAACGCCATGCAAAGCCCACCCTGGAGTCCGCATGGAATTACGCAT
>NZ_JAGXJZ010000199.1:0-513 GCF_019091095.1 Achromobacter sp. GbtcB20
GGCCTGCTCGGCATGGGGCCGGCGCCCGCGCCCGGCGAGGAAGACGAGGACCTGATCAACGCCGGCAAGCAGCCGGTGACCCTGCTCACCGGCGGCAGCTACTTCCACCACGGCGATTCCTTCGCCATGATGCGCGGCGGCCACCTCGACATCTGCGTGCTGGGCGCCTTCCAGGTCTCGGAAAAAGGCGACCTGGCCAACTGGCACACCGGCGCCCCGGACGCGATTCCGGCCGTGGGCGGCGCCATGGATCTCGCCATCGGCGCCAAGCAGGTGTTCGTGATGATGGACCACCAGACCAAGACCGGGGAAAGCAAGATCGTGCGCGAATGCAGCTATCCGCTCACCGGCGTGGCCTGCGTGAACCGCATCTATACCGACCTGGCGGTGATCGACGTCACGCCCGAGGGCTTGCGCGTTCTGGAAATGGCGCCGGGCCTCGCGTTCGAAGATCTGCAGGCTGTGACGGATGCGCCTTTGCTGAGGTGAGCACGGGCGCGGCACTGCGCGCAC